>JABURQ010000009.1 GCA_014762625.1 Planctomycetaceae bacterium
GAACCTGTTCCCGGAATCAATCGCTCAAACGACCCACGAAGTTCCGTGAAGAACCCGTTTCTTATCCCTCTGATTCATCGGAAGATGGGTCCACTCAAGATCGTGAATTCCGATTTGTGAATATTAAAGGCAAGGTTCACAAGCACGAGATCACTTTGCCATCAGCAGCAGATTATCAACAAACCAGCGCGGGCGATTGGTTTTGGGAAGCGATTCATTCTCAAAAGCCATGCTGGAGCCGGAATCCCGATTATTGTCAGTTCGCGCAAAAATGGAGAATGGCCGGCTATAGCCGGCCATTTCGACGGCAGGCCAAACCAGGCGGAGTGATCACAGCCTGGTTGTCTGTTAATCGTATGCGAAAGGCCATGTACCACAGTATTCAATCCGAACTACGACTCTTAAATAGCGATGCCTCCTACGGTGCCATCGTTAATTCCGAAGGTCAGTTCCTTTGCCATCCGGAAATCGATTTCGTGATCAACGGACGACGGGTGAATCACTTCGGTGAAGCACTCGAAACAGGTCAACAGATTGCCGACTTACCAAAGATGCCCAAATGGCCAAATTTTCGATATTTGGAAGAGTTCAGATTGACCCGTTCCAACCAGAATCATTTCCTCGTGTTTTCACCTATCGCTTCAACGGGTTGCTGGATCATGATCGCGCTGGACGAACATCGACTCTACAATCGCCCAGAGGTCATTCATAGAAATCGCGCTCAACAAATTCAGATTCTGATCGCCGCGTTAATCTTTTTAGTGAGCTTCGTCGCGGTCGTCGCGCGTGTGGATCGCGGCACTCAATTTTCTTTCTGGGTCGTTTCTTGGACGATTGCCGGAGCCAGCTTATTGGGAATGATTTTATTATGGATGTTGAACATCACGTCACAGGATGATCGAGGGACAAATGAGTATCGATTGACCAATCACGCCATTGTCGCCAAGCAACTCATTCGACTACATACCGAAGATCATTTGGAGATTTCCTCCATCCCTACCGGCGTGCATCTTCAATCGATACAGTTCCTGGAAGCGTACAACGTCAAATTGACCGGCTATATCTGGCAGTCCTATTCGGACGACTTACCCGAATGGATGGTGCCGACGGACGATGGCGAACCTGGCTTTGTACTACCGGAAGCAGAAGAACTGGAAATCCAGAAGGCCCTCAATCACCGCTATGAAGATCGCGAGGTTTTTGTCTGGTACTTTGAGACCGTCTTACGACAAAGCTTTCAATTCGATCGTTACCCCTTTGACCAGCTTAATGTATGGCTACGTCTTTGGCCTCGACACTTCGATCGTGCTGTGGTCCTGACTCCCGATCTCGACTCCTACTACACTCTGGATCCGACACAGCTTCCCGGCATTGAACATAACGATTTTGTTCTGGAAGGCTGGCACCTGAATGAGAACTACTTCAGTTATCGAACCAATCGGTACAGTTCAGATTTTGGGATGCATAGTCTTCGCCAGGTTGATCAAGTCGGTTATCCAGAGTTGTATTTCAACGTCACGATGCGAAGAAATCCCTTAACTCCTTTCATTGCCAACGTAATTCCTCAACTCGTCGTGGCCTTGTTATTATTCTCAGTCGCGCTGACGATCAGAACGGATGAAACCAAATCACAATTGATGGGATTCAATACGAATACGGTGCTGGGCTTTAACGCGGCTCTCTTTTTCGTCGTCATCATCGGCCACGTCAGTCTTCGCGAGAATCTCGGCGCCGAGGGGATCACCTATCTCGAATGGTTGTACTTCATCAGCTATCTAGCCATCCTGGGAGTTACCGTCAATGCATTGATGGCGGGAGCGTTACGAGACCACTTTCTAGTTCGATACGGTGACAATCTTCTGATCCGCCAAACCTATTGGCCACTCTATATGGGTAGTTTGTTCCTCATCAGCCTGTGGACTTTCAGTTGAATTGGGATTGTTTCAAATACGAAGAGTTGAAGAAGTTCGACGAGAAGCTTTATTTCGAGGTTCAATGCTGTCGAAACGTTTTATTTATTGGCTTCTTCAGCTTCATCCACTCCCTTCCAGTGGCTGGCAATTTTGGAAAATATTGCCGGGGTACTTTCCTGGGAATCCTCCATTCCCGCTCCAGGCTCAAAGACGTTTTTCGCAATGTGCCATCCGAGAGTCCGGTAGCTTTCAAATTGCGACTCGCTAAACCATTGATCGCTGGTGGACTCATGAGGATACGAAGGGTGAATGGTTCTATAGTTGATCACGTCCTGAGGTTCATCACCCGTCAGAGCCGGTTTAATGTAGATCAATGTCCCTTTTTCGTAATGGGTACTCTCCCCAGAACCATTGTCACCGCCTCCCTCGGCATGACATTTCTTCACGCCCTCATAATGAATCGTCCCAATCGCCACGTGGGCGTTGGAAATACGATTCTCCCCTTGCGGGACAATCTGTTCTACTTCGATATCAATCCCGATCCCAAAATCGACCCGCGCCTTGCGAACGACGCCTCCCAGATCCGCAAAAGAATACTCCGGGTCGGCTCCAGAATCGCACACGACAATGAATCGACATCGTCTGCGGAGCAATTCATACAATCCTAGATTTTCAAAGTGACCGCCGTCAGAAAGGTAAATGTAATCCAGCCCCGCATTCGTCAGACCAAAAACTTCGTGCAGGAAATACTTAAGCAGATTCTTCGGGCCGGGTGAGGTCCAGTGAGCCCTTTCGGGATTTCCGAGCCAGGCTCCTAACCGCATATTGAAAATCGCCAGCAATGCGGTCACGGGGCCTCTCGAATTAACCCCCATATTGGGACTGACCGCAGCGCCTGAAATAGATACCGCCTCACCCAAAGTGATTCCCCCTGAATATTCGTCGGTCGGCGAATACTTGGTCATGCTACTGCCACAAAACTGAGGGGTCATCGTAAACGATTCCGCTTTACGTTCCTGCCATTGCAGTTCGCTGGTATGGACCAGATTCAGCGCAGTGTTAATGATCGGATACGGACCGACATAATCCTCATCGGGAGCAAGATGCGACAGTTTACGATTCAGTAATGCATGGTGAATCCCATGATGCCATCGAGAGAGGACACTCAGCGGCCAGAAAGACTCAGCGGCCTTGGCAATCCGCTCTTCCGCATCTTTTAATTGAGATTGTAGTTCTTTCCTTTTGATAGCATGGACCCCGTGAGGATCGACATACAAACTGGAGAGAGAAAGATCGTCGTGAGGATCGAATCCGGTAATGGGGTTTGGAGAACGCGGGTGATCCGGAGGGACGTTTGTCGGTGCCCCCGCTTCCTGGCGAGAACCATCTGAAAACCAGGCTTTGGGGCGGGAGGCCCCCAGATAGCACCTGACTAATCGATTTTTGTAAAGAGCGTGCAAGCCGAAACTGTTCACATCAATTCGAAACGACGCAAAGTAGGTAAACCCAAACAACCCGGCAATAATCCATGGCATCCATTGTAGTAAGTACGTATCCTGATCGGCTTCCACTTTAGCCTCGACAAAAGTGAGATATTTTTCAGCATTCTCGGAAGGCCCCGGCGGCGGGACGAAGTAATCCGTTAGAAAAGATGCGAGGATGATCAAACCGATGATGAAGATGTAGGGTAGTATTTTGAGAAATATCTTTTTGAAGGAACCGATTTCCTTCTCCGAACTGCCGAGCGCAACAACCCCACTCCCCACGGCAGACACCCATCCCGCCAAGAGCGCCTTATCGATCCAGCCAATTTGTTCTTCCAGTACCAGAATCATCCACGGCCCCCAGATCGAAAGTCCGAAGATAAACAACCAGCCAAAAAGATAGATCATTGAGGAGCCACATAAACTGGCCCACCATTCACGAATCGCTTCACTCCAGAGTCGTGAGATCATTCCGACTTGCAGAAATGCGATCAGGTTCATCACGACGAGAAACGCCGGTGGACCGAAAGTGAGTGCCAGCAATGAAGAATGCGAAAAATGAGACTGTTCCTGGTGTAAACAGTAGAAGAGACCGTAGAGCAGCAGCCCGCCGAGAAATCCAGTCAATAGCCCCAAACCTATTCGCTGAAATCTTATCATCAAGGACCGGGTAAGACTGGCGTCCGTTTCGTGATGACCGTGATCGAACCCCGAAAGAAAATGAAATATCCCTACAATGATCGACATCGCACAACCGCTCAACAAAAACATAAACCACGGCTTGTCCATCCAGAGATAGTTTTGAGACAGCCTATTCAGAATCGGGATTGTTTCGCTGATGATCTTTCCTGGAACCACTTTCGTACTGCCGTAGACCAACCAGGTCGATAGGACACTCAGGACCAGCATGGGAATGAGAATATACCGATGCAGATATTTTCGTTCGAGACGATAAGAACTCGATCGATATTCTCCTTTCAGACTATCCTTTACCTGCATCATTGAACGATGGATCCAGACAAAGACACTGATCAGCATGACGACAAAAAGAACCAGGCCCCCCATCCAAACCTGTTTCTCCCACTCTCCCCGCGTCAAATCAGTCGTCCTTAGAAAACAGAGAATCAACAGACGTTCGGACATGATCAACCCGACCAGAAAGGGGATCAGGACCAGAAGATTGAGCAGCAGATTGCGAATATAAATCGATCCAAGGACCCAGGTATCGACTGACATCACGCCTAATTGTGGAGTCAGATAGTTACTGTAGGCTCTCAGATGGTGAATCGGTTCAGGCTCCGAATCCAGCACCTTACCCTTGGGAACATTTCCACGGTTGGCTTCTGCCTGTTGAGTCCAGCAAGAACGAAGTTGCTTCTCGACGTTTTTCGCGTCCCCCTCACGTTTAATCCAGGCGGCGAGCCAGCTCCCAATGTACCCTCCCCCTGAAACTGTCGAGAGATAGTCAAATCGGGTTAATAGACCGGAATCCGCTAATCCCTGGAGAACACCGAGGTTAAAGGTCGCGCTACGAATCCCTCCCCCTGAAAAAGAGAGGCCCACAAGATTCTCTTGAAAAGCCTGGCATCGGACCTCTTGTTCCGACTCAGTTTTGTTCGGCGAAGAAGACGTACCGGATTCGGAGATTTTGGGGGAGTCGTCAGACTCGTCGGAAACGATGCCGTTTCTTCTTCTACGTTCACGAATCGCGTTCAGCTCTCGAGACAATACCTCGGAAAAGCCGTAAGGGGGGGGTGCTTGATCCACGATTTTGGCCCTTTGTAAGGCGTTGTTAACGTTTGTCAACACTACCATTCAGAAAAGGGTATCGAGATAGGGATCCACTAAGCAATTAAAATCAATATTTTCTTTCATTGAATAACAAACAATAATCCTTCAACAACGTTCCATGGTACACATTTACACATGCCTATTGAGAAGCGGACTTGTTGTCGAAAACAGTAAATTTGAGATGTGAACAAGAATCAAGTCCGCTGGTGAAACTGGTAATTCGTCGAGGGATTGTGACGACGTATCACTCCTGAAAGAGCTAATCGATCTAGAATTATGTTTCAACGGGTAGTTAAGCACCGCCCCGCTCAAGCTTGATTCGAAAATGAATCGCGGCTATTGAGAATGCAAGGTACAGAAAATTGGATCCCCAAAAAAGAGTGTCAGGCTGCGGCGGACCAATCCCCTCAGATGATCCGACCACCGCCCGACAACATCAGTGAGTCTGCCTGGTCGAAGACTACCCCACCTCGATATCAGCCTGCTGTTTCTTGCGTCGGCGAACAATCATTCCGATACCGAGGGAGCCGAGGCCGAACAGCGCCATGCTTTGGGGCTCGGGGACGACCGAATCAGAAGTATGTGGAGTATCACCACTCCCCAACACTGGATCAATTATTTCAGTTTGTCGTCCAAATGAATCCAGACTAGAGGAGGTAAAGCACAAAAGCGTCCCTGAATCAGAAGTCTCGATGCCAGAAAGAACTGAATCACTGACCAACAACGACCCAGATCCCGAATAAATCGCAGTAGAATCGAGAGATAGCAGCTCTTTCAAAACTAAGTCATAATCCTCCGACGTATTAAGCGCAGTGAGAGAATCGATACAGTAACAGTTTTCCCCGATTGATTGAGTGGAATCGATTTCAGAACACTTCTGAAAGGCGTCAGAATCGAAGGTCGAAGAGTTTGAGGTTTCACCACTGGTGTTGACCAAGTCAAAAATATTTGTGTCAACTGAACCTGTGAGTTCAGAGGTCAACATTCCGGCCTCAAGACTCTGGCCCGCCGTGATGAATACTACCAAGCCTAAAGCAACTCGTTTGATTTTGCAGAACATGATTAATTCCATTTAGATTTCAAGAATTCCATGAAAGACTCAACTCTTTCGGACTCAACAAAAATGTGGTTCTTCTCGGATTATCGTGGCTGAGGCCGTTTCGGCTGGTTTTTCACTGACGT
>JABURQ010000206.1 GCA_014762625.1 Planctomycetaceae bacterium
TTTTTACGGTTACGGCGACACCCGAGAACTACACAGGTTAGATCGTCGGCAGCGTCATATTTTTATAAGATACAGCCAGTATAGAAACCGTTGCCATCAGTATCAGTTCCTGGATTGTATATAGATTTATATTTAGAAATAAACTGCTTGAGCCATTCGTCATACGACTTATCCAACTGTGTAAACCCCACCGACAACTCTTTAACAGCTAACGACCATGAAAAACTCGATCGAAAAACACTTGAAGTGCTATCGAACAGGCGATCTTTTAAGTCTTTGTGAATATTATCCAGTAATTCGTTGAAATATTTTTCCCCAGGATGTATTGAATACGGTTCTAGCCCATTTTGAGATGTCCTGTTCTGATTGAGTAATGACACTTGCAGATCCCATGTTTGCTTTTTGTAGTTATTCAAGTGATCTTTTGCACCTTGAAATAACTGATTTAGGTACGCTACATTTTCTGATCTATTCTCATCTGAAAGACTTCGCTGGGGAGCTTCCTTTGATTTCTCAGCAAAATATTCACTGAGGAGCAGAAACGACCCTTTCATATAACTGTACTTGTCATTCCCAGCGACTGGTGCATTGTCGTATTGCAAAAGTTTATATTGTGCATTTTCTTTGACAATTTTATAAACATAATGCTCTAGACCAAGCTCCAGCCTGAGATCATCAACAGTCGTTGAAGGTGGCGCAGGCACTGGCAGTGGTTCTACAAAAAATAACTTTTCTGTAGTCGTTACCTCATTGTTTTTGTCTGTATATTTAACATTAACCCTGTAAGAGCCAGGTTTATTGAATCCATATTCGATCTCTGCAAGCTCTTTTGTGGGATTAAATTTGTGGTGAGACTTAAAGGAACCGTCTTCTTCTTTAATGAAAAATTCCCAATCCACATCTGTGTTTGAATGAATATTATCAGCCTCAATACTGAAAGAATTTAGACTATCAACCTTCGGTTCGTCCGGGCTGATTTTGATCTCTGCGCTGATGCTGGAGGAGAATGAACCCCATAGAAATGCGGCGACGAGCAGAAATTTGAGAGAGAAAATACGCTGAATCATGAGATCATTCCTCAACAGACGGCAAAATCAAAAAGAGTCTCGATCAAGCTACCAAACACAACTCTTGAACTGTACGAAAATCAGAGACCACTGAGGGAACTCTGTCAAAAAAGTCCGGTTGTAACGATTACAGCGATTCCCCGCAGATTTCCAACGGAGACTCAAACTCTCTGCTTCTCTACCCCACCGACAGATAGTCCTCGCCTCGTTGATAGCCTCGCTGTTCCAACTCAGATGAGATCAGCTCCCGCGCGCCGTGATTCGTCACATAGTTCAGCACGAACGGTTGCGGCGATCGATCGAGCCACTCGACGCCATGCACCTCGGCGGTTCCAATCCAACCGCCGATTTTGTTCGGATCGATATCGATATACGCAGAAATCGTCACGCCGCGATCTTCGATCAGCTTGACCCGCTGCCGTGTTTTGCGTCCCGCCCCCCAGACGACCACCGCGCGTCCGGAATGCAGCCGAGGGTCGCGGGCCAGATAGTCGGCCCGGATCGAGTCGAACGACGCACGCGAAAATCGAGGATCGGTGCGAGTCGCCCGGTCGTTGGACTCCCGCCACTCCAACAAGACTTCCGGGAGCTTGGCCATGTTGATTCCGGCGGCATGCAGCCTCAGCCAGAATTCGTAATCCTCCGGGAATAGGCCGTCCCGATAGGGACCGAACGTTTCGTAAACTTTCCGTCGATACATCACCGACGGATTGGCGAGGGGGGATTCGACAAAGATGTTGTCGGCGATTTCCTCCGGCGTGAGGCAATTGTTCTGCCAGCGAACGTATTCCCGATATCCCTCCTGAAGGATTTCTTTCGGGAACAGACTCACCTGAGTTGCCAGCACATCGATCTCCTGATGCTGTCGCAGAAATTCGACCTGCTTCTCCAGGCGTTCCGGATGCATGATGTCGTCGGCGTCCATCCGGGCGATGAGATCGGCGGTGGCTGTCTGGTATCCCAGATTGATTGCCGGAACGAGCGTGATGCGTCCGGGTGAGACTACTTTGATCCGATCGTTCCGTACTGAAACCTCCGTAAGTATTTCTTCCGACCCGTCGTCCGAACCGTCGTTGACGACGACCAATTCCCAATCGGAGAGAGTCTGCGCGCGGATCGATTCCAGACACTCGTGGAGCGTCTCGGCAGCGTTATAAACCGGTAAGACGACCGAACATTCGGGCATGACTCTGGACGGATTACGGGAACGAAACTGTGACCACAATCCGGTAAACAGGAGGTAAGATCAAGGCAGAAACCAGACGTATCCCATTGCAATTGCTGTGTTTTCGCAAATGCGGTACAACTACCGACCCTGTATTAACAGCCCGTTGAAAAACTCAATTTTGCTGCGAATCCGTTTCTCAACAGGCTGTTAAGATGCCTGTGACCCCAGCACTTTCCGGAGAACTCCACGGATGGAGATGTTTGTCGTTTCGGGAGGCCGCCCCCTGAAGGGACGTGTCTCCGTCAGCGGTGCCAAAAATGCCGCTTTGCCGATTATGGCGGCGACGCTGCTGGCGGACGGTCCGGTCACCCTGCACAATGTGCCGCAACTGGTCGATGTCGCGACGCTGGCCCGGGTGCTGGTTTCTCTCGGCATGAAGATACACGGCGATACTTCCGCCGCCTTGCACTTTGAAACTCACGACGACTCCAACGTCACCGCCGATTACGAACTGGTCCGACGCATGCGGGCCAGCATCTGCGTCCTCGGCCCACTACTCGCGCGACGCAAGCGCGCCTGCGTTTCCCTGCCGGGCGGCTGCAACATCGGTCATCGCCCCATCGATCTGCACTTGAAAGGTCTGCGAGCGATGGGGGCGGAGATCACTATCGAAAACGGTTACGTCTATGCGGAAGCAGAACGCTTGCGGGGAGCCGACATCTATCTCGGCGGCGCGTTCGGCAGCACGGTCACCGGCACCTGTAATATCATGTCGGCTGCGGTTCTGGCCGAAGGGACCACTCGCATCGAAGCGGCGGCCTGTGAACCGGAAGTGGTCGATCTGGGGAACTTCTTGAACTCCCTCGGAGCCCATATCCAGGGACTCGGCACGCCGTTTCTGACCATCGAAGGTGTGGAGCGTCTCTCGGGGGGCGAATATCGTGTCGCCTACGACCGCATTGAAGCGGCCACACTCATGATTGCCGCCGGTCTCACACGCGGGGTCGTCGAACTCGAACAGGTTCCCGTTGCCGACATGACGGCTGTGATCGAAACGTTGACACACATCGGCTTGAAGATCGATCAGCTGGGACCGCTGACGATCGTCGATGGTCGCGGTCTCCGTTCCGCAACCGACCTGGTCGCGTTGCCTTATCCGGGTATTCCGACCGACGTTCAGGCCCAGATGATGTCACTGATGTCGGTGACGCCGGGCATGAGCGTTATTACCGATCGCGTCTTTCCCGACCGCTTCATGCATGCTTCTGAGCTGGTCCGTATGGGAGCCCAGATCCGCCGCGAAGGTCCGACCGCCGTTGTTCAGGGGGTCGAACATCTCAGCGGCGCTCACGTGATGGCGTCTGATTTAAGAGCCTCCGCCGCGCTGGTTCTGGCGGCGTTAGCGGCCGAGGGAGAGACGGTCATTCGGCGGATCTATCATCTCGATCGAGGCTACGAGCGACTGGACGATAAGCTCAATTCTCTCGGTGCGTCCATTCGCCGTGTGGACGATCAACCTGTGGGACTTACCACGCCGGAAGTTCCCATGGAACTCTCAAAGCATCGTTCGAGCCGGGCGGCCTAACAGCCCGTTGAAACACTCGACTTGGCTGCGAATGAGTGCCCTATCTCGTGCGAGATAGGGCACTCGGCAGTTTTCATCTCCTCCGGGGCTTTCTTCCCCTTTTTTTCGGTCGTTTTTTCTCGGGGACATTCTCGGGCGGTTTGACTCGAAACAAGTCACCCACATTACGAGCGTCGGTATTTCGTTCGACCACCCAACCGAAAGTCACCTGATTCAAGTCGATGACGCGTCGTGCGATTTTGTTATGGAGATCGGGGTCTCCGACGTAAAAGAAGGGGTCCCCATCTCGCAATCGTGTGAATTGATCGACCATGCCGACAAGGACGAGCGGACCGACACTCGTCCCAGGGACGTGATCTTCAGCAAGAGCTCCGATCCATAAGTCGATATCGTCGACGCTTTCATAGATATCTTCCAAGGCTGCCAGAGTTCCAGGATCGGAGGTGATCTCAAAAAACGAAGCGACGGGAGGCAAGCCATAGCTGATGCGGACTGTGTTGTAGTCGGGCAGATCATGATCCCGTCCGCGTTGGATGTTGAGCGTGGCGAGATCGAGTCCTCCTGCTCCGGGTGCTCCGAATAGAAAACTGCGGACATCTTCAACCAGTAGGCAATCAATCTCCTGATGCGGTTGTTGTTTCAATCCCATCAGCATCCGTTGGACGTTTTGCGGATCGTCGCGAAGGAATTCCGGGTTGAAGAAAGCATTTCGCAACGGCAAAACACCGACGCCGTCAATGATGAGATTACCGGAGAGCATCGTGTGTCCGACTCGATACAGGGCTCCCGAAAATTCATTGGCAATCGTGGGGTCGATGTTGGAATTAAAATGGTAGTCATCGGGACGGGGGGCGTAGTCCCCCAGCAATGCAGGCAAAAACTCCTTATAAGTAATCACTTGCAACTCCGCCCCCACAATCTTTCTGGCCAGTTGATAAATCTCTTCGTCCGAAGCCCCGGGAACCATCCGGGAGATACGCTTGGCGAGGCGGTTATGTTCTCGGACAAACAAAGTATGCAGACTTGTTAGCACGACGTGCTCATTTGCGCGAATATCTCCCGCAACAAAAGCGAACCCGTCAAAAGGTAATAAGCCGTTCTCACTTTCCATCCGGCCACCTTCATCACGGAGAAGTTCTGCGAGAAATTCATCCGAACCGTAGACATTCGAGGCGTCGATGAAGGGGGTGATTTCATTGATCTGCTCTCGTTGTCCGTTAATCTCGACGTAGTTGGATCGATTGAATGGAATGATGGGATACAGCGGATCGTCCAAATCTTCGACGAAGATATTGGCCGTCCCGTTATCCGAGTTGCTTTCCGTCAAATCAATGTCGTGATCGACGAATTGCCCCCACGCCCAGATCGCGTCGCTTAAGCCGTGGTTATTGGTAATGGATGCCGTCTGGGAACACACCAAATTACTAATGGTACGTGGATTAACGCCCTCGAATCCGTCGTCCGAGGCTGGGGAAATTCGGATCAGCGGCACCCCCGCTCCACTCGAAATCCCCCGAACGTTCGTCACGAGTCTGACTTTCCTTTTCGGCCTTGAAGACTTTCCGGCTTGCACATCCTGGTGCGGATCGGAAACGAGCAGGAACATCAGCAACAACAGCGGACAGGCCCAGAACAGGTACTTCATGATACTTCTCCTGTGAAAGGATGTGTGTGAAGGCCCGCTCGGTTTGCACTGGCGAAGAATTCGCTGTGGCAGATGGATCGATCATAGTCCGGGCTCGAATATCTATCAACTAATGAATTAGTATTTATCGGCCTGGGGATTTCGTAAACCACATGACAGTAAGAAGTAACGACGTCACAAGAACAGGATTGAGGAAGCTGATGGACGAACTCGTCACCTAGGATCGGTGTTGAGTTTTCAGTTTCTTGAATTCATGACTTCCTGATTCAAAAACAGGAACACTGATCATTGCGAATCTGAACCCGCCTTTCTGATCAGTGATGATCAGCGAGAATTAGTGTTCCTTTTCTCTTGGGCGGTGGAACCGATCTTACGGGAACTGGGGGGCTCCCTTCGTTCGTCCCCAGCCACCCAACATCTCGCTACATTCTCTACCGCAGGAGGACAAGCCGCACCCAAATTGATCTTGTTCTTGAACTCGTACCAGAGTTAGCGTTCGGGGCTCTTCGATTTTGGATTTCCGATTTTCGATTTTCGATTTTGGAATCCGGAATTCCACATCGCGATCTTTGGCAATTTGATTATTCGTTAGTCGTCAGTGGTTCGTGGTCAGTTG
>JABURQ010000204.1 GCA_014762625.1 Planctomycetaceae bacterium
CCCTGTTGAAACTGCGCCGCGGCAGTCGGGAAAAATCCACACGGAAATATTTCGTCAATGCGGGCATGTCGCTCTGGCTGCTCTGTCTCTTGATGACGGCTCTCGAATTCGGTTTCGCCGTCGGCTACGATCGGACCGATTCATTCAATATGTCGAACGTGTCGAAAAAATGGTTTCGCAAGTACGCCGAGCCAGATGAGAAGATCCTCCGCTTCAGAGCAAACGAGGGAATCGTCTATCGCGACGACGAGGCGTTCCCCGAATCCATCCCCGACGACACCCGCCATATCTGCTTTCTGGGTGACAGCTTCACTTACGGCCACGGCATCAATCGTGTCAGCGATCGCTTCAGCAATCAGGTGCGACAGCAACTCAACCGTGACAGCGAACAACCATACGTCGTCTCGAATGTCGGCAAGCCGGGCACCGACCTCTTTTACGCCGAGGCGATCCTGGAGAATCTGTTCGAGGAGGAGATCCGCGTGGATACGGCGGTTTATACGCTCTGCCTGAATGACATCGAATCGTTCCATCCCGACTTTCAGACTTATTACTCGGGCGACTGGATGAAAGGCTCGGATTTCTTCCTCTTCCGCGATACCTATTTTTTCAACCTGTTGTATTTTCGAATCCAACAGGCCCAGCGGCCGCAAGTGAAAAACTATTACGACTTCGTCCGCGAGTACTACGCAGGCGAACCGTGGGAGCGAATGAAAGAGAAGCTCTCCGACATCAACCGCCTGTGTGAAGAACACGACTGCGAATTCCGCGTCGTGATATTTCCCTTCCTGCATAATCTGGGAGATGACAATCCATTCTCCGAGGTTCACGAACAGATCGTTGCGTTTTGCGAGGAGCAGGGGATCCCGGTCATCGATCTCTTATCGATTCTAGAACCGCATACGCAGGAAGGTCTGGTGGTCAGTCGCTTCGACGCACATCCTAATGAACGAGCCAACGAACTGGCGGCGAAAGCGATCCGCAAGTGGCTGTTAGAGAACAAAGCAGACCACAATCAATCCGACGAAGACAACTAAGTAAGCTCAATCTTCATCACTCAGGTGTTTCATCATTTCTGTCGCCTCGGGGGACTGTTGGGCTACCGCAATCATCAGTTCTTCGAGGTGATCAGGGTCGAGCCGCGCGATTCGCATCAGGAGATCGGGGAGTTCGCGACCTTCGGGAATACTGGCGAGAAACCGTCGCCACATTTCGCTACCCGCTTGCAGCATCCAGGTTTCATATTCAAGCTGATCCGCTTCGGAAGTGACCAGATGATAAAGCTCGTCATCGAGGTGATTCAGTCCATGAAGGCAGATCAGTTCGACGGTCCCTTTGGTCAATTCGTGTAACACCAGACACCAGTTCCACGCTTTGGCAACGACTTGAAATCGACCGTATCGTCGTTCGACTCCGCCGTAACCGATCGCTCCCTGCCGGGTCATACGCCCGAGTTGTGTGCGGGGTTCCTGCAGATTTCCGAAAGCGACCGCCATTGTCAGACTCCCCTCCAGGCGATCGACGTCGATCCCCCACATCTGAGAGTTGGCCTCCTCAGCAATTCGTGTCAGTCGTTCACGACGACTACGCTCGAGAAAATAGGTCCTCAAAAAGTAATACATCAACTGCACGTAGTGGATGACCGGAATCGCAATCACCCATTTACTCCATGCTCGTTTGATGAGAAATCGTTTGGAGCCTTTCCAGAGTTCGCATCCGTATTCAGAGAACAAACGATGTTGGTGGAACGGATTCTTCGGTGAATCGACGTTCTTCCAGAATCTCGACGGTCGCCCGTAAAGCGGCACCATATCACCAATAAAATAATTGAGCGCCAGAGCGACACTGAAACGATCGTAGACTTTAGTGATCCCTTTGCGCTCCGCTTCCAATTCCCGACTGACGATGTGATGTCCGGTCAGAAACGAATGCATGGCGGCCCCCTGGATCAACAAATTCAGAGTCATCCGCTTGTTGGTCTCGCGCAGAATTTCGTCCTCGCGTGAGGGCTCCTCCTCCGTACTTTCGGCTGGCGAATAATCCGAAGAGACCACGATGAACTCCCTGATAGGCTGTTGAAACTGCTTTCGCCGACGAGAACGAGACAGAATTTGACAGATTGAGGAGTCAAATTGCAGGCATAGCCAATGCTACGCCGAAATTTGACAACGAAGATTCTGATGAATTCTGACCGTTCGCAGGCCGAATGAGTTTTTCAAGGGTCTGATTAGCCTTCGGCTGCGGTTCGGGACGATCTTCCGGCCAATCAGGCTCAAAGGGCGATGGTGCCGGATGACGTTCCGGCGGAGGGCTCGTTTCCGGAATTGGTTCCGTTTCCGGATCCACGACGGGAGCATCCGGGGCCGTGGAACCGGACACTGGTGTCTTCGACTCTGTATGAGAACTGTGGATTTCCATCAACAATCTGTCCTTATTTGATAAAAGAAGGGGTTTCATTTTTGCGCGCTCCGAGTGTGTTATCAAGATCCTCAATAGATACTGGAGAGAGATTCAATCATGTTAAAATCTGAATCAGGTTCAGAGAAAAGTGACAAAGATTGGCCATGAAGAGTTCGAATGATAGGATGTGACGACCAATCACAGCCTGTAAACACTAACAACCGATGACTGACACTCTTGACGATCGATTCGACTTTCCCGCGCTGCGGCGACGTTTGAAGTCGTGGTACCGGAAAAACGGTCGGGAGTTACCGTGGCGGAATCTCGACGATCCCTATCGCGTCTGGATCAGCGAGATCATGCTGCAACAGACCACCGTCACCACCGTCATCCCGTATTACGAACGCTTCTTCCAACGTTTCCCGAATGTGCGGGCGCTGGCGGCAGCCGATCAACAGGAGGTCCTCGCTCTCTGGGAGGGGCTCGGATATTACAGCCGCGCTCGAAATCTCCATAAAGCGGCAGGCCTCATTGTGGAGGAACACGCGGGAGAGTTTCCTACCTCGGCGCATGAATTGCAGAAATTGCCCGGTATCGGTCGCTACACAGCCGGCGCCATTGCCTCGTTTGCGATGGGACAATCGGCTCCCATTGTCGAAGCCAACACGTTACGACTCTACGCCCGCCTGCTGGGAATGCGAGGCGATCCGCGTTCGACCGCCGGTCAGCGGGAACTCTGGGAATTCGCCGAGGCGGTCCTTCCGAAAAGAAACGCGGGAGACGTCAACCAGGCGCTGATGGATCTCGGCTCTCTGGTCTGTACGCCGACGGAACCGGACTGTCCGCACTGTCCGCTCCTCAACGATTGCCGTGCTGCAGAGTTGAAACTCCAACACGAAATTCCCAAAGCGAAACAGAAAACGAAGATCACCGCGCTCCAGGATATCTGTGTCGCCGTCATGGACGGGCGGAAAGTTCTCCTGCGTCAACGACAACCGGACGAACGGTGGGCGGGATTGTGGGACTTTCCCCGATGGACGACTGAAAACCCATTGCCGACGATGTCCAAAAACCTGTTGCCCCCTCCGTCGCTGGAACAGTCGATTCTGGCAGAGCTTCATGAACGGACCGGATACCGGGTCAATCAGGGACCGTTGGCCGAAGTGATCAAACACTCGGTCACCCGGTATCGCATTGAACTCTTCTGCTTTACGGCGGAGAAAATTTCGGGACGTAAGACAAAAGGGGAGCCGTTGGTTTGGGTTTCATTGGACGATCTCGACGATCGACCGCTCTCGAAGACCGGACGTCAGTTCGCTCGCACGTTGCAAGCAGGGAGTTTGTTTTGATCGCAGACGGCGGGTTCGGAGAAATTTTCGCCGTGAAAGAACAAGTCAGACGTGCTAATATTGAACTTTCATCAATAATCTTTCATGGCTGTATTCCGTCCGCGCCCGGCGAAGTCACGCTCCGCAATTCCTTCGGATCCGATCGATGGCATCAGGACTCGACACCACATTCCAGATCAACCGACGCTCCTTAATTCAGGCGGGAAGTCTCGGCGGCCTCGGTTTAACACTTCCGAGTCTGCTGGCGGCGGAAGAAACAGCGCCCAACGATAAATCTTGCATCTTCATTGTGATGAGCGGCGGGTTGAGTCACATCGATACGCTCGATCCGAAACCTCTCGCACCGCGGGAAACGCGCGGCCCCTACGATCAAATCGCCACCGCTTTGCCCGGAGTTCAATTCACCGAAATGATGCCGAGACTGGCGACGATCGCCGATCGTTTCAGTCTCGTCCGTTCGCTCAGCCATCGAGACACTGTCCATGTGACGGCCGCACATACGATGCTGACCGGACAACCGAACGGCACTACCGCCGATGATTCGCCGTTTATCGGTTCGTTGATTTCCCGCTTCCAACCCTCCACGGTCAACATGCCGTCGTATGTCTGGTTGCATAATATGAAAACGGGAACGAACAAAGTCCCCCGCTACAATAACGGTCTGCACAAAATCGGATACGAACACGCACCGCTCCGGATCGGGCACGAACTCGATAACCCCTCAACCCCCGACTTTCGCGTCGAGCATTTCAATCCGCCGGAAGGAGTCGAAGGAAAACGCCTGCAGCAACGTTTCGAGTTGCTGCGTTCTCTGGAAGGAGAACAGCGTCCCGCGAAATGGACCGACTTGCACGAACGAGCCCGCGATCTGGTGACCGGTTCTCACGCACGAACCGCCTTCGATCTCTCCCAGGAACCAGATTCGGTCCGCGATCGCTACGGGCGCAATCCCCTCGGTCAATATCTTCTGATGGCCCGACGACTGATCGAAGCGGGCGTGAGGCTGGTCACAGTCACCGCCTGGCCGGGACTGGCACCGGGAGAAACCGAACCGACCGTCACTCAGGTCTGGGACATGCACGACAGCTACTTTAGCGGCAACGACAACATGTACGGCAACGGTCCGTACGGGATGCGCTGGTCGGCACCGCGACTCGATCAGGCGTTAACGGCATTGATCACCGACCTCGACGAACGCGGATTACTCGAAGACACGTTTATCCCGGTCATCGGCGAATTCGGACGGAGTCCGAAGTTCGAAGGGGAAGGCCGCGGTCGCGGACACTGGCCGAACGCCTACACCGGTTTGTTTGCCGGCGGTGGTGTGAAACGCGGTTTTGTGTACGGTGCCTCCGACAATATCGGCGGGGAAGTTGCCTCGGGGCGTCCCGTTTCGCATGCAGATATCGGAGCGACCATTTTCCAGACCCTCGGCATCCCACTCGAACAACGTTACGGAGCGGACGGATTTTCGTTCCGCGTCAGCAACGGTTCCCCGCTTAACGATTTATTTGCCTGATGTGTTAACAGCAACCACTCGATTGACTTACGAAAGTGCTTTCATGAAAACTTATTTTGCTTCGATGTTCGCCCTCACGGGACTTTTTGCGGTCATGGGATTCAACGTCGCTCAACCGACAAAAGTCACTCTCACCGGCGCTCGTCCCGAGATTCACGCCATCAATTACGCCTCCCTCCAGGAAGCCATCGACGCGGTTCCTGAAGACGGGGGCATCGTGCGAATTCCGCCCGGGATTTTTGAACTCTCTGAGCCGCTGGTGATTTCCGGGGAGGATATCACTCTCGAAGGGTCCGGCGCAGCGACGCATCTGATCAATATGAATACCGAAGGGAAACCGGCGATTCTGCTGTCGCACCCCGATGTGAAAAACCCCCTCACGGACAAGCACAACCTTTGGCGGATTCGGCTCGCCCATTTTCGCGTAACCGGGAATGAAAAGAGCGGTCACGGCATCGAAGCCCGTCGCATCAACGAAATTCACATTGACAGTGTGACGATCAGCGAAAATGGAGGCGACGGGATTCTTCTCGACCACTGTTACGAAGACCCGCGGATCTCGGATTGCCTGATCACCTACAACAAACAGGTCGGCCTCAACCTGCTCGGTTGCCACGATATCATCGTTTCAGCCAACCAGTTCGAAGAAAATAACGACGCCCTCCATTGCATCGATGGATACAATCTCGCAATGTCGGGCAATAACCTCGACGACCACTTGCGTCATGGTGTCGTGATCGAAAACACCTACGGGAGCTTCGTGTCGGCCAACATGATTGAAGAGTGTCAGGGAAGTGCCGTCATCATGGATCGCGATTGTTACGGTAATACCGTCAGTGCGAACGTGATTGCCCACAACGGAGGAGGCGTCGATCTTCGCGATGCACACGGCTGTGCCATTTCCGCCAATACTTTCACGCTGATGAAATCGGATGCCGTCCGCATCGGTCCCGCGAGCGGTCGCATCACCGTCTCCGCCAACCACTTTTCAAACAGCTATCTGGGTGACGGAAAAGTCAAGCGGGCTGCCAACGATTTGCTCGCTTCCGGACTGATTCTGGAAGGGACCCATCATATCGGAATTTCCGGGAACGGCTTTTCAGGATTACACACTCCCGCCATCGAAGTTCGCGGAGAGCCCTCAACTCAGATTCTGATCGACGGCAATGTGCTGACCGATGTCGAAAGCCAGCACGAGAACTTACCCGAGCCGGTACTCGGAGAAATGATTCATACGCCGGTCTCCTCAGACGAGTGAGGTTCATCGTAGATATAAAGACGTCATAAACCGGATATTTTGCGCCACTTCTCCCGTGAATCGCGCAACCCGTCCCCTTCGTTTGACTCTCTTCTTCCACCATGTCAAAATGGCCCGCTTCCCCGGAAAGAAGAGAGTTTCATGCAATCCGAAGCGATAAAGAAAGCCGACGTCCTCATCGAAGCCCTGAACTGGATTCAGCGGTTCCGGGGAAAATACGTCGTGATCAAATTCGGAGGCTCGGCTCTCGAAGAGACGGAGGCCGTCAAAGCGTTTCTGACCGACGTGATTTTCATGTCGAGCGTCGGGATGAAACCGATTCTGATACACGGCGGAGGGAAGGCGATCAGTAAAGCGATGGCCGAGGCCGGGATCGAGCCGCGATTCGTGCAGGGGCGTCGCTACACCGATGAACGAACAATCGACATCGTCGCCAACGTGCTTGCCGGAGAGATCTGCCAGTCTCTGGTCGATGAAATTAACAGCCGCAAAGGACGTGCAATCGCCCTCAACTATCAGACGCAAAATTGTCTGATGGGACGAAAACTGGAACTGAAAGACGAAAACGGCGAACCGGTGGACCTCGGTCGTGTCGGAGAAGTTTTCGATATCAATCGGGAGTTACTGAAACGAACGTGCGATGACGGCGTGATTCCCGTTCTGCCGTCGGTGGCCGTCGATCGCGGAGGACAACTCCTCAACGTAAATGCGGATACCGCGGCAGCAGCCGTTGCGGGATTTCTGGGAGCCGAGAAGCTGATGTTTCTCAGCGATGTGCCCGGAATTTGCCGGGACAAAGATGATATTAACACTCTGATTCGTCACGTCGATGGAATCGCGTGTCGGAAACTGATCGATGAAGGAGTCGTTGCGGCGGGTATGGTTCCCAAAGTGGAGGCGGCACTGGAAGCTTTGGCGGCCGGTGTCGGGAAAGTCCACATTGTCGATGGCCGAACCCCGCACAGTATTTTGTTGGAAATTTATTCGGATACCGGTATAGGAACGGAACTGGTCCTTCACGACCGGAAATAACTTAGCAGCCCGTTAAAAAACTCAATTTTACTGCGAATCGATTTTTGAGCTGAATCACATCGTCACAAATTCTCGATGAATCATGGGATTCCGCGAGTTTGTGTTTTCAATCTGTCTGACGTTTGCAGAAAGGCAAATCCATGACAACGACTCTCACCAGCCAGGAAACCATCGAACTGTTCGACCAGTACGTGATTCCCAACTATCGCCGCTATCCGGTGACGCTGGTTCGGGGAGAGGGGTCTTACGTCTGGAGTGC
Organism: Planctomycetaceae bacterium; assembly: GCA_014762625.1. GTDB lineage: Bacteria > Planctomycetota > Planctomycetia > Planctomycetales > Planctomycetaceae > JABURQ01. The sequence continues at coordinate 7,818 of JABURQ010000204.1, forward strand.
GGAAGGACAGAAATATCTCGACCTGTTTCCCGGCTGGGGGTGTAACATTCTCGGCTACTGCCCACCGAAGGTGGTCGAAGCGGTTCAAAAACAGGTCGCCGAACTGATTCACGTTCCGAATACGTGGTACATCGAATCCCAGGGAAAATTCGCCGAAGCGCTCTGCACGAGAGGCTTCGGGAAAGCGTTCTTCTGTAACAGCGGAGCGGAAGCAATCGAAGGGGCAATCAAACTCGCCCGACTGCACACTCCGGAAGGCCGTCACAAAATCATCACGTTCGAAAACAGCTTTCACGGTCGAACCTACGCCGCCGTGACAGCAACGGCTCAGCCCAAGTATCACGAAGGAATCGGTCCGATGGTGGCCGGATTCCGCTACGCTCCCCACAATGACTTGGACGCGGTCGCTTCGATGATCGATGACGAGACCGCCGCCATCCTGATCGAACCGGTTCAGGGAGAGGGAGGCGTCAATATTCCGGAGGAAGGATTCCTGGAAGGGCTCCGGGAACTGTGCGATGAAAACGATCTGCTCCTGATCTTCGACGAAGTTCAAACCGGTATGGGACGACTCGGCACCTGGTTCGGATACCAGACCTGGAACGTCAAACCCGACATCATGACGCTCGCCAAGGGACTTGCCGGAGGCGTCGCTGTCGGAGCCATCATCGCCACGGATGAAGTGGCTCCCAGTTTGCGACCCGGCATGCACGCCAGCACATTTGGAGGCAACCCGATCGCGATGTCGGCGGGACTGGCCACCGTCGCCACCATTGAAGAAGAGGGCTTACTCGACAACGTCTCCGCCCGATCCGAACAATTCCGCCAGTTCTTTACCGACTTGCAGGCCGATCTTTCCATCATCCGCGAAGTTCGCGTGCAGGGGATGATGGTCGGCATCGATTTGACGATCCCCGCGACTCCCGCCGTCGGCAAGTGCATGGAACGCGGCCTGCTGATGAACGCGACTCACGAAACCGTCGTCCGTTTACTGCCGGCCCTGAACGTCACTCCCGAACAAGTCGACGAAGGTTGCAACATCCTGAAAGACGTTCTTCAGGAGATGGCGGAGGATGCGGAATAAATAAGTGTTAAGTTTGAAGTGTTAAGTTTTAAGAACTCATGGCAAACGGTTCTCCTAAATTCCATCATCAGAAAAAAGACGAGGACTTGCCATGTACCAATCATTCGAAGATCTGGAGGTTTGGAAACGCAGTTGCCAATTGGCTGTACGGATTTATGAAGTGATGAGAGAGTGCCGCGATTTTGGTCTTAAAGATCAAATGCAGCGAGCAGCCGTATCGATTGCTTCAAATATTGCCGAAGGTTCAGAAAGATCACCCAAAGATTTTGCTCGATTCCTGTCCATAGCCAGAGGATCGACAGCCGAGTTAAAGACACAAGCTTACATCGCATCCAAAATCGACATCCTCGATATCGATCGAATGCGGGAGATTACCTTGGAGTGTCAAGAAATCTCAAAGATGTTATTTGGATTGAAACAATCACTTAACACTTAAAACCTAAAACTCATTAACTGACCTACGACGAACGATAGGCCCGGTACTCGGGAAGTATCGTTCGTCCTTTGTTTTATTCAGGAGAGGCGTCTTCCCATGACACACCTCATTTCGTTACAGGATTTGAACCGAAAACAGGTCGAAAGCATTCTCGAAATGTCGGCGATCCTGAAACAGAAATATCGTGACAACGATCGTCCGCAACCGCTGGCCGGATACTTCCTGACGCAAATCTTCGACAAGCCGTCATTACGCACCCGCACCAGTTTTGAAGCGGCCATGGTCAATCTTGGGGGAAGCGGCCTGTTCATGACGTCCGAGGAAGCGGGACTCAACGGTCGCGAATCACTGGAAGACGTGGCCCGCGTGCTCAGCGGGTATACCGACGTGATCACGATCCGTACGTTTTCGCATCAATTCATCGTCGATTTCGCGAAATACTCCAGCGTCCCCGTCATCAACGCTCTCTCCGATGAACTCCATCCGTGTCAGGCACTCGCCGATATCCTCACCATCCGGGAAGCCTTCGGCAAAGATCCCCAGGATCGACGACTGGTTTACATCGGCGACGGCAATAATGTTGCCGCCTCTCTCTGCAACATTACAGCCATCCTCGGCATCCCGATGACGGTCTGCACGCCGGATAACTATCGACTGAGCGAACAATTCCTCGCTAGTTACCAGGCCGCCTATCCTGACGCCGATCTGGTTCAGACAGCCGATGTGTCCGAGGCTGTGAACGATGCCTGCGTTCTGTACACAGACGTCTGGGCCAGTATGGGACAGGAGAAGGAAGCCGAACAACGCAAACAGATCTTCGCTCCCTACCAGATCAACGAAGAAGTTCTGGCCGCCGCTCCGAACGACTGCAAGTTCCTGCACTGCCTGCCGGCGAAACGCGGACTGGAAGTGACCGACGGCGTGATGGAGTCGCCGCAAAGCATGGTGTTCCAGCAAGCCGAAAACCGCATGCATATCGCACGTGGCTTGTTCCATTGGTTATTGGTGAAGTAAGATCACAACCATCTCCCATTCAAAGTTTTCAGCACGAAAAATAAATTCATGCGACACGACGACCGACAGCCCAACGAACTCCGCCCCATTTCCATCGAACGCGACTTCACCGGTTCGGCTTCCGGAAGCGTGCTGATCAAAGCGGGACGAACGACCGTCCTCTGCACCGCGTCATTGGAAGAATCGGTTCCGCCGTGGAAAAAATTCGGTCTTCCCGAAGGGGAGGAACCGACCGGTTGGGTGACCGGTGAATACAGCATGCTGCCGGGAAGTACCTCTCCCCGAAAACGTCGGGAACGGAGCAAAGTTGATGGACGGACGACCGAAATTCAGCGATTGATCGGTCGCAGCCTCCGCGCCGTCGTCGATTTCAAGGCACTCGGCCCGCGCACGATTACCATCGACTGCGACGTCCTTGAAGCGGATGGCGGGACTCGAACCCTGAGCATCACCGGCGGATTTATCGCGTTGTGTGATGCGGTCGCCCGTAACGAACATCTGGAACCCTCTGCCGTCATTACCGATGCACTTGCGGCCGTCAGTATCGGCATGATCGACGACGAAGTGCTGCTCGATCTCGATTATTCAGAAGATAGCCGAGCGGACGTCGATATGAACGTGGTGATGGTCGGAAACGGGGAATTTGTCGAAGTGCAGGGGACCGCGGAAGGAAGAACCTTCAGCCGCGACCTCCTGAACCGCCAACTGGAAGTGGCGGAAGCCGGAATTCGAAAATTGATGTTTTTACAATCGGAAGCGCTCGGCGATCATTGGCCTCTGGACAAAAAACCGGAAAACGCCTAAAGTTCGCGGCAGTTTCGACCGAGAGTCAGGGATTGAATCTCACGTCGCGACATAAAGCCATTCTCAGCAATCACTTAATGATTTCGCCATCAGAAGGAGTCTGTCGTGCGAAAATTCCACCTCACATCGTGCCTGGTTCTGTTCGTGTTGTTCACGGCTCTGTTCGTCTCCCCTTCGCTGGTGGACGCCGGCAGGATCGAAGCCGTCAAAGGGAAGGAATACACCATCACCAAGGCCCACGGTCCCTGGATGATTATGGTCGCTTCTTTCTCCGACGTCCGTAACAAAGAGTATCAGAAAGAAGGCTTTACGGCTCGCGAAGCGGCTGTCGAACTGGTCTATGAACTGCGGAAATCCGGGATTCCAGCCTATGTGTTTGAGCAGGATGCACGGGTCGAAAAAATTGAAACCAGCAATCGTTTGCAGAGACGGGAAAGACGTGTGTACGCCGCCCAAAGAAACATGTTTTCCGTTCTGGCGGGGAACTATTCGAGCATCGATGATTCCACCGGTCAGCAGACCTTGAAACATTTGAAGACACAATTCAAAGCCGACTTTCTGCTGCAGAACGGCGCACGCTTCAAGCCGACACCGGGACAACCGAGCCCTCTCAGCGGCGCGTTCATGACGATCAACCCGCTGCTTTCTCCCGAGGAAGTGAAAGCTGCCACGGTCGATCCGCTACTCGTTCGCCTGAATACCCAACACGATTATTCGCTCTTTGAGAATCCGAATCAGTACACGCTGGTGATCGCCACTTTCACCGGGGGCGGGACCAAACTGATGCTGGGCAATGATGAAGAAAAAGAGAAATCGTTGCTGGATCAGATCAAACCCTCCAGCTCTCTCGACGATGCCGCACAAAATGCCCTCGAGTTGGCCGACGCCATGCGAAATGCGTCGAAGGTTGGTTACGCGGAAGACTACGAAGTCTTCGTCTGGCACGACAAAAAGAAATCAGTCGTCACGATCGGCGGATTCGACTCGATGGACGATCCCCGAATCCGAACGCTGATGCAGAAATTTACTGCCAAACAAAAAGCGATGCCCAAAAATCCGAGTCAGAAAGTTCTGGTCGCCGAATTCTTCACGGTTCCCAAAACTCAGGATTACACGCAAGCGCGAAAACAGTGGCTCTTCGATCCGGCTCCCCGCATTATGAAAGTCCCTCGATACACCAAGTGAGATCGAGATCAGACGTCAAATGAATCAAAACGCTGCGGGATGATCGGCTTGCTGTCGCAGTAATTGTCGATCAAATCCGCCAGTGATTTCGCAGGGTCTTCTTCTCCATGAACCAGAAAGACCTGACCGGCCCCTCCTACTTCGCATAGCTTACGAAACCACCACTCGAAATCGTGGGCGTCTGCGTGGGCGGAGAGCCCGTTGAGAACCTCGACGCGAGCTTTTAGTTTGTAATCCCGGTCGAAGATCCGTACGCGCGGCTGACGTTCGACGATTCGACGGCCGAGCGTATTCTGTGCCTGATAGCCGATAATGACGATGGCGCTGTTTTCATCCTCGACAGCATGTTTCAGATGATGCCGAATGCGGCCATTCTCACACATCCCCGAAGAGGCGATTACCACAAACGATCCTTTCCGGCGATTGAGGGCAATACTCTCCTCCTGGGACCGGGTGTAGTGCAGGTTCTCGAATCCGAAAATGTCGCCGTCTTCATCATCGCGTAAAGCTTCCGTGACTTCTTCATCCATCTCCGTCTGATAGTAGCGGAAGACGTTCGTCAATTTTGTGGACAGCGGCGAATCAACAAACACAGGAATTTTCGGCAACTCGCCTGAGTTATAGAGATCGTTCAGGAAATAGACAACCTGCTGTGTCCGTCCCAGACTGAACGCGGGAATAATCACCTTACCGTTCTTCGCAGCGGTTTCCTGAATGATTTTTCGAAGCGCTGCTTTCAAATCGCCAGGCGGAACATGAACGCGGTTGCCATAAGTCGATTCGGAGATAACTACATCCGCGCGGTCGATCGTTTCAGGATCGTGCAACAACGGCAACGATCGACGCCCCAGATCGCCGGTGAAGACGAGGCGACGGATCTCTCCTTTTTCGGTAACGTTCATTTCAGTGATGGCCGAACCGAGGATATGGCCGGCACGACGAAATCGAAGCGAGAAGTCCGGAGAAAGTTCGTGCCAGTCCCCATAGCTGAGTGGCTCGAATTGTTTCCGCATTTTTTTGACATCCTCAACCGAATACAGCGGATGAACGGGAGGATGGTCGCCTTTGAGCCGTTTACTGAGATAGCGGGCATCCTCTTCCTGAATTTTGGCGGAATCCTCGAGCATGATTTCGGCGATGTCGGCGGTTGCCTCTGTGCAAAAGATCGGACCTCGATAACCGGCCCGGTACAGTCCCGGAAGATTACCGCAATGATCGATATGCGCGTGTGAAAGAACCACTCCGTCCAATTTTTTGGGTTGGCAGTGAAATTCCTCATTCTTCTTGCGGGATTCCGCGCGATGCCCCTGAAAAAAACCGCAATCGAGCAATAAGCGAAGAGTGTCCGTCTCCACCAGATGCTGGCTGCCGGTCACCTCTCCGGCAGCGCCAAGAAATGTCAATTTCATGAGGATTCCATTCTCACAGAGTCAATGCATCCGCATCGTAGCCGATCGGCCTTCCCAAATACCAGCAGGCTTTGCGACGAAGAAATCTTGCCCCCTGTTCAACTCCGCGGAAATGTTTATAGTATAGCATCGCCTGCGCTTCGCCGGAGTAACTCCGGCATCCGGAAACAAGGAGGATTTCCCGCCGATGAGTTGTCATCAACGTTTGCCATGGATTCTTTTCTGCACCATTTTTCTCAGTGTGACGTGTCTCGTTTCGTCCACTGCTTCTGCGCAGACCGAAAATCGCCCCCCCGGAAATCTGGTGTTTCAGAATGGAAAAAAACCCGCCGGCACCGACGCTCCCAAACCGTCGAATGACACCACTTCTGAAAAACCTAAAACCACCGAAGGCAACGGATTAAGCCTGAATACCGTCCAGGAGCAACTCGATGCCGCTCAAAAAGCCGATCTTCCGGAAGACCAGAAAAAGAAACTGACAGATGCTTACAATAACGCCGTTTCGCTTTTGCAAGAAGCTCAAAGTTATCAGTCAAAACAGCAGGAACTGACATTCGATCCACAAGAGATCGAACAGAAAGTCTCTGCGCTGAAGGAAACTCTGGCAGAAGACACATCGAAACTCGAAGATTTCCTGAAGCCTTACCAGTTCGCTGCCAATTCATCTCTCGAATCGATCGATACCAAATTGGCGGCTGCCAAGCAGAAGTTGGCAGAGCTTCAGCAGCAACTGATCGAAAAAGAAAATGAACTGAAAGCCATAGATACGCGGATTGCGTTTCGAGAGGATCGGATCCCAAAGAACCCCACAGAATTAACGATGGTGGATCAACGCCTGGAAGAAGTGAAAAAACTTCTTCAGGAACCCGCTCCCGCTGACACACCGGCTCCAATTGCCAACGCCCAGAAAACAGCTCTGCAGGCTGAACAACAAAAACTTCTGGAACAACGAAAATATCTGAGCCAGGAAATTCCGTATTACACAGCCACTAAAGAGCAACGGACTCTGGAGAAACAGGTTCTGCAAAAAGAGGTCAATCTGTTGCAGCGAAAAGTAGAGATGCTGCAAAAACAGATCGTAGAGTTGGAGAAAAAGAAGGCCGCGGCTCAAGTCGACGAACTTCAAGTCCTGATTGACCAGACCTCTGAACCACTGAAACCGCTCGCCGAGGAAATCGCGGAGAAAATTCGCGCTCGTAACAAAGAAGGCGGGCCGCTCGATGAAACCTCGGCATTCCGTAACCAGCTCGAAGAATCCCGGGAAACACTTCAGTTCCTACAGAAAGAACAAAAAGATACCCAGGACCGTCTGAACGAAGATTCGCGCGTCGAAACGCTGGCACCCATTCTCGACTATCAACGCAGCATTATTCCTTCGATTTATAAATATGAAGAAGCGGAAATTCAGCATCATCGTAAGGCGATCGAGTATCGCAGTCAGAAACTTAAATACGAATCTGAAGAGGAGGATCTGGTCGATCCCGAAGACGAGGTCAAGGAACTGCTGGGGAATCTGACGCTCACCGAACAGGAGCGGAAGAGCCTGGAAGCGGAAGCCAGGAACCTGTTGAACAAAAAAAAGGAAGCCCTCGCCACCCTCAAAACAGATTACGAAAATCTCCTCTCTGTGTTGACGGAGCTCAGCAAGACAGAAGGGGATTTGGTGATCCTGATCCAGAATTATCAGAAATATCTGGACGAGCAGTCGTTATGGGTTCCGGTGGCGGAAGTCCTCCAACTGCGCGATTTGAAAAATGCCACCAACGGCTTGGGACCTTTGCTCAATCCGGCTAACTGGAGTTTGCTGGGCGATATTCTGGGCGAACAAATTCTGAAGAACCCCGCCTGGACAACCACCATCGTTGTCGCGTTGGTTTTATTTATTCTGCTGCAATCACGCCTTAAAAAACGGCTTATGTATCTGTCCAATCAATTTTCAGAGAGCTTTCTGGCTCCTTTCAAGCTGACGCGAGAAGCGTTTCTGATCACCTTGATTTTACCGATCTGGGTGCCGAGTTTAATCTGGCTGGTTGGCAATCGCCTGTTACGTGTCATCCCGCCTCCCGATCTCCCCGATGTCAATCCGGCCTTCGTTCCGGGTTTCGGCAGAGCTTTGATTGCCTTGGCGTTTGTGTTGTCTGTGCTGCGCCTCACCCGTTATCTGGTGCGACCGAACGGACTTGGTGAAGTCCACTTTCGCTGGCCGAAACAACAATTGCTTCGAGTCCGTCTGAATCTCCACTGGTATACCCTTTGTGTGGTTCCGCTGGTCTTTATCATCACCATGATTTATCGCGTGGGGACAAACGAAGACCGACGTTCTCTCGGACGTCTCTTGATGCTGGCACTCATGCTGGCAACTTCCTGGTTTCTCTATCGAATCTTATCTCCCTCCAAATCCACAGACGAACGCACCTCGAAAGTGGAACTGAGTTGGTGGAAAACGATTCTGACTTACGGCCCGAGCTGCGTTCCGCTCTTCTTTGCGCTGCTGTCGATTTCCGGTTACACCTTCACCGCCAACGTCCTGATGGGACAACTGATTCTCTCGGCCGGCGTCTTACTTGTGCTCATTATGATCAAGGAGCTCGGATATCGCTGGGTCTACATTGCCCGCGGAAAACTGGCACTCGAACAGGCGAAACAAAGACAGGAGGCCCGCGAAAAAGAGGAAGCCAGCAAGGCGGATGGGGAAGCATCCGAAAATCCTTCCATGTTCGATCCCAAGTCGGCAGGCGTCGATTTGTCTTCCATTAACGCGCAAACCCGTCAGCTACTCAGCACAACATTCAGGCTGGCGGTGTTCATTTCAATGTGGCTGATCTGGAGTGATGTGACCCCCCAGATTGAGTTTCTGAATTGGACCGTGATTGGCCAAACCGAACTGGTGCAAGGCTTGGCGGGCGAGGGAGAGCAGGCTGCTGAGCCTGTTTATCAGGCCTCCGAAGCGGCCGTAACCGTTGGAGACTTGATTCTGGTGATTTTGGCGATTGTGATGACTGTGATTGCTTCAAAAAACCTTCCCGGCTTATTGGAAATCTCCATCCTCCAGAATCTGCCTCTCGATACGGGAATCAGATACGCCATCGGTACCATCGCCCGATATATTGTGATGGCCATCGGGATTACCATCGGTTGCGGGATGCTGGGAATTGGCTTAACTCAGGTTTCAATCCTGTTGGGGGGCCTGGCGGTCGGCCTGGGATTCGGATTGCAGGAAATGTTCGCCAATTTTGTTTCGGGAATTATTCTGCTGTTCGAACAACCTTTACGAGTGGGTGACATCGTCACTATTGGTGACGTCACGGGATCGGTCTCGAGAATTCGGATCCGCGCCACCACCATCACCGACTGGGATCGCAAAGAATTTATCGTCCCCAATAAAGAGTTTATCGTGGGACAGTTCAATAACTGGACCCTCACCGATACGATCAACCGCGTCGTGATCCTCGTCGGAGTGGCGTACGGAGCCGATACCACTAAAGCACGCGAACTGTTGTTGAAGGTCTGCGCCGACCATCCGGAAGTCATGGATGAGCCGGCTCCCTCGGCGGTCTTCGATGCCTTCGGCGATAGCGCTCTGAATTTGACGTTGCGATGTTATCTACCGCGACTCGACAATCGCTTGCAGACGATCCACGATCTGCATACCGCCATCGATCGCGAATTCAAACAGGCGGGGCTGGAAATTGCCTTTCCCCAGATGGATCTCCACCTTCGCAGTATCGATCAGATCAACAATCCCCTACCACTCGCTCAGAAGTCGCTTGGTGACCAACGGTCCTCCGGCGAAACCGTGTGACCCTTACTTGCGACCGAAGAGCCAGAACGTTTTTTTTCGGCAGTATTTCGGATCGTCTTCGCAATCTTCTCTGACGGGAGCGTGCATGTCACGATAGCGAGAAGCGTAAAACGGACCGTATTGAGTTGAGGTCGGGACGACTGTAGCAGGAGCGTAATCCAGACGATAGGCGGAACGATGCTGCGGGGCACCGTTACCCATCGGATTAAAACTCAAGGGAGCTTTCCAGACGGACGTCCCCAGGTAGCCGTTGGGTCGATACCAGATTCCCGACATCGCCGAACGATTATCGCGGTGCGGATATCCCGCTGCCGGTGATCCATTGTGGCCATAGTGCGGATGCTCCCCAAGTTCCGAATCGCGAAAGTAAGGCGTCGAAAGCCCCGCTTGCGGTCCGTGATTGAGCCGGGGCATCCCCATCCATCGCGGCGTGACCACCCGAGCTGGTTCATCGACCCATCCTCCGACATCATTGGAGTCCGGAGTCTGAACTACATAATCACCGGAGGATGTGGGAGATTGAGCGTCTAAAATGCGAGAAGGAACGCCAACCGCCAGGAACAGTAAACCGATAATGCCGGTAACAGAAACGACGCGCATGAGTGACTCCATTCAAATAATTGCCCGTGTCAATTTCATCGACCGGCAAAAGCTCCTGAGTGCATAATCCTCCTATGCCGCGGTATAATCCCTACAGATGTTACGACGCGTGGTGAGTGAAGACTGGGCTTCGAACATTAGGGAGTCTTGAGAACATTGCCGTCTCAGGCTCAGTTCGATTGTCCCACTTTTTTGCGGGCTCCGCGATACGTCACTTCCCGTCCCTGGATAAAGTTCGCGGTAAAGGCGGGTAACTCTCCTTCGTGACCGATCACGACGAGCGTGTCCCCCGTTTGCAGGGTGTGACGCTTCAGTTCTTCACTGGATAACGTTCCGGAAGCGGCTTTAACGGCTACCACAATCAACGCACCCTGCGATTGTTTCTCCAACTGCGAGACCGTTTGTCCGATCAACGGGGACTGATCCTCGAGTTTCAGATCGGTCAAATTCAGACCGACATGCGAAAGATGATGACTTAACGACGATCGTTCCAGATCTTCGTCCAGCAATTCGGTCGCGGAGGGCTGGGTGATGAGATGAGAAATGCGTAACGCGCCGATATCCGCAGGAAGTACGACCCGATTGGCTCCCGCCTGCAACAACTTCGATTCCGTCGACATCATCTCGCCTCGCGCGATGATTTCCAATTCCCGATTGAGAGTTCGAGCCGTCAACGTAATGAAGACATTCAACGCATCGTCGGGTAGCACCGTGGTCAGCACGCGGGCCCGATCGATTCCGGCTGCTTTCAGTACCTGTTCCTCGGTAGCATTCCCTTGGACGACGAGATAACCCTCCTCTTGAGCCATCGCGATCCGATGCTCATCAAGATCGACGATCACAAACTTCTGTCTGGACTTGGAAAGATTCTGGGCGAGCGGTTGTCCAATACGACCATAGCCGCAAATGATTGTGTGCCCTTCGAGTTGCTCGATCTCCCGGTTCTGCTTGCGTTCCCCCAGTGCCTTTTGAATTTCGCCTTCTGTCACCATTTGAATAAATCCTCCCACGGCAAAGATCGCCGATGATGTTCCGCCCACAATGACGAAGATCGTGAACACTTTGAGTTCGGGTGAGTCAAGCGGTTGGACTTCACCGTAGCCGACACCAAAGATCGTGATGACGACCATATAGATCGCATCCAGTACGTTCCAACCCGGTGTCATCGCGTACCCGGTGACGGCAATCAGACAGGTGATTGCAAAGAACGACACTCCGATAGCGATGCGACGAAACGAGCTAGTGGAAGCGCGCATGAACGACTCTTTCGAGAGTTGACAACATCTGCTCGATATCAAGACAGACTGACCCGTCACTATCTTGGGCAGATCTCATGCCAAGCAGTCAACACTCAATACGGTTGCGTTAAAGACTTTGATTGTAAGCCGATACGACAACAGCGTACTGAGGAGTAAGCCGACAGCCTCTGCCAGCTTTGGATCCATACTGCCGGGATCCCGGGCATTCTTCCGAGCGATCAAATGCTGTTATGGACTGGCTTGAGACAGTGAATAACTGTTCGAGGAGCGTTTAAACAGCCGGGCCGGTCGAAAGAAACGTCCGATTGCACGGATTTCGTCATAATTGGCGAAGCTCAACCATCCCGTGATCATAAGCCAATGAAACATCATCAGGTTCATCGTCAGGTCAGTTCCAATATGAAACAGCACCAACGCAATCAAAGTGGACCGGCGGGTCTCTTTGAACCAGATGAGAATGGGAGCCGCAATCTCGAAAGCTATGACAAACCAAGTGGCCAGTTTCAAGAACGCCAGATTTTCCGTGAAAAACTCAGGAAGCTGTAGCCGCGTCACATCGTAAAGTCGAAAGACGTAATACATCGCGGTGCCGTCAGCCCAGGCTTCTCCTTTCATTTTCTCCAATCCGCACACAAAAAACATGAAACAGATCTGAACCTGAAAAAGCCGTAGCGGCCAGACCGGGAGCGGTTTGGCTCCGGGCTGACCCGGAACACCCGCCTCTCGAATTTCATTCGCAGTCGGTGCGAAAATCAGATAAAAGGCGAAAATTCGAAACATCGTATCTTCACCATCAAAGATGATGTTGTTCGTGTTTTGCAGCCCCGATAACAGAACAAACACCAACGCCGCCGAGATCCGCGGAAACACGCCTAGAGTCAGAGACCCCAAACCCGCAAACAGCGTGAGAAAGTAGAGATTAACCCCGACTTCATCTCTCGGCAGAAAGGTCGTCAGTTTCCAGCTGACGTTCGAGAAGTACGGGTAGATTTCATCAGGGATCAGTCCTCCGGCTCCGAAAAACAAATGCCTATCCGGCCAGAGGAACAAAAGATTGATCGCCAGGAAGACTCCGAACAACGGACGTACCACATTTAAGATTCGCAAGTCGCCCGGAGCCATCAGGAAGCGATCAATTGCCGTAGAGCATGATTTCAGACTCGGTGAATTCATGGGGATACCAGGAATAAAAATGATCGGGATTATGAAATTCGGGGACGCTATACGCTTTTCGCCATGCTTCGTTGGGAGGAGGGAGAGTCTCTCCCTGATAGATCAATTGAGCCCAATGGGGAGTCTTTCCTTCGCGTTTCGCCATCTCTCGAACCAGATGTTCGGAGAGCGGTTCCCAGAGCGCCGGTCCCTGATCGCCCGTGACGTTGTCAATGTATTCATTCCAACGAAAATGGACCATACGCTCCCAGAAAGTCGCGTTATTCCAATCGAGAGTACTCCACCGACTTTCTGTTCCATCGTCCCAGGTGACGACACATTCAATACGCATATTCCAATGATCGATGTCTGGAGCAAAGAGTTGCCAGCGACCCTGCCATAAATTGACTCGATTGAGAACCGGATCGACCGCCTCATTCATTTTTTCGTGCAGCACACTGTTGTGTGGGTAGGTGTCAATCAGCGTCATCCCCCAATACACCAGAATTCCGGTGAGCACGAGGAGCCGCGAATGATAGAGCGAATTGATCATGGGTCGAAGTCCGTTTCGAGCCACGAGGGCGGGGAAGGAAGATCAGTATCAAAACGATGTCTGACGGGGTGATTGATAGTCGATTCACAAAAATTGGGCAACAGAAATCCGTCAAAATCAGCCGAGAACCTTCAGCTCGATCACATCGTGGGCGACAACGTAACCTGCTGAAATATCCGTGCTTACGGGAATTCACAAAAAGGAGTTCAAAACGACATCGAAGAAAAGTTTGAGTTGAGAGGCGGCTGCGCACACGACATACTTGGAACAGCAGGAATCGCAAGGGGCGCAATGAAGCGACCCAACGAACCTGCGTTCGATTCATCTTCAATTGATAGACTTCCATGAAAAAAGTTTCTTCCGGCGGTGGCTGGCCTGCCATCAAATACACCTTTTCCAAAGCCCGCGAAGCGGGGGGCCTCCGCAAACTCTGGAAGGCGATGCGCTCCAAAAACACCTGTAAGACCTGTGCTCTCGGGATGGGAGGCCAGAAAGGAGGAATGGTCAATGAAAGCGGTCACTTTCCGGAGGTCTGCAAGAAATCGTTGCAGGCGATGGTCGCCGACATGCAGGGCGCGATCAGCGACGAATTCTTCTCCACCTACTCGATTGAGCAACTGCGACAATTTACCCCCCGCGAACTGGAACACGCTGGACGACTCACGAAACCGATGCTCGCCGTCCGAGGCGAGAATTATTATCGACCGATCTCGTGGGAAGAGGCGTTCGAGAAAGTCGTCGACAAGCTGAAAGCTCTCTCCGCGGAGGAAACCTTCTGGTATTTTTCCGGACGCAGTTCCAACGAAGCCGGTTTCCTCTTACAGATGTTTGCCCGTCTCTACGGCACCAATAACGTCAACAATTGCAGCTATTATTGCCATCAAGCGAGCGGCGTCGGCCTGAATTCCGTCCTCGGAACGGGAACGGCGACCATCGTTCTCGACGACGTTGAACACGCGGACTTGGTATTCGTCATCGGAGGAAACCCGGCCAGCAATCACCCCCGCTTGATGACGACGCTGAAAAATGTCCGCCGCAAGGGAGGAGAGGTGATCGTCATCAATCCGGTCATTGAAACCGGGATGGTCAGCTTCAAAGTCCCCAGCGATCCGTGGAGTCTCCTGTTTGGAACGAAAATCGCCACCGAGTATATCCAACCTCACATCGGCGGCGACCTGGCTCTGGTAACGGGAATTGCCAAGCGTGTTCTTGAACTCGGCCACGCGGACGAAGCGTTTCTCAACGAACACACACACGGCTGGCCGGAATTGAAATCGCGGCTGGAAACTCTCAACTGGGACGAGATCATCCAAAAGTCGGGAGTCCAGAAAGCTGACATCGATCGCATCGCCGACAAATACTGCGCGGCCAACAATGTCATTTTCTCGTGGACGATGGGAATCACCCACCACCATCACGGCGTCGAGAACGTTGAAGCGATCGCCAACCTGGCACTGATGCGAAAAATGGTGGGACGTCCCAACGCGGGGATGATGCCCATACGCGGGCACTCCAACGTCCAGGGAATCGGATCGGTCGGAGTTACTCCCAAACTCAAGGATGCGATCTTCGAACGGCTGCAAACGCACTTCGGCGTCGAACTGCCGACCACCGAGGGACTCGATACGATGGGCTGTATGGAGGAAGCGCATGCGGAACGACTGAAACTCGGCTTCAGCCTGGGTGGGAATCTCTATGGCTCCAACCCGGCCGCCAATTACGCAGCAGAAGCACTCCAGAAACTCGATCTGCTCGTTTATCTAAACACCACGCTCAATACCGGCCACGCCTGGGGAACAGCGAAAGAAACGCTCATTCTACCTGTTCTGGCCCGCGATGAAGAGCCGCAACCGACCACACAGGAATCGATGTTCAACTACGTTCGTTTGTCGGATGGAGGGCCAGCCCGACACGTTGGCCCGAAGAGTGAAGTCGAAGTCATTTCTCATATCGCCAAGAGAGTCTTGCCTGAGAGTCCCGTCGATTGGGTCGGTATGGAGAACACCAGCCGCATTCGGGAAGCGATTGCCGAGATTGTCCCCGGCTTTGAAAAGATCAAACAGATCAGCGATACGAAAGAAGAATTCCAAATCGGCGGGCGCACGTTTCACGAACCGAAGTTTGCCACCGCCGACGGGAAAGCCAACCTCCGCGTGCATGAATTACCGATCCCCCACGCACGGGAGAACTGCGTTCGTCTGATGACAGTCCGTAGCGAAGGCCAGTTCAATACGGTCGTATATGAAGAATACGACCTCTATCGCGGCATCGACGCCCGAGACGTCGTGCTATTGCATCCCGACGATGTGGACTCGCTGGGACTGCAAGATCGGCAACGCGTCACCGTCCACAGCGACGAAGGAAATCTGCCGAATATCGAGATTCGGGCCTGGGACAAAATTCGGGCCGGGAATGCGCTGATGTATTATCCGGAAGCGAACTGCCTTGTCCCGAAATCGACCGATCCTCGCTCGAAAACACCCTGTTTCAAATCGGTGCTGATCTGGTTCGAAGCCTGAGCCTCAACTCACTCACTGGCTTCCGCCGCGGGCGGGGCGACCTTCGGAATGGCCACTTTGGCAAATCCCGAGATGCCGACGATAATCGCGGCGAGCGTGAGCATGATCCCGAGCCACTTCTTCGAATTCTGACGCATCGGTTCAAATTTTTCCGAGCGTCCGGTAAGCGCCGAGGCGAGAAAAAACACCACAAACGCGAGGATCATCTTGGTCCCGATCAGTCCATGATAGAGCCCTTGTCCCTTATGATCGGGAATCGCTTTCACGTAGTTATACAAGCCGCTGATTAAAATCAAACCGATTCCAATCCCCACAATCTTTCTCCAGCGGGCAAACACTTTCTCTTTGAGAGCCTGATGCTGATCGTCGGGAAGTTCGGAAGCCGCCGGTATCAGCGCAAGTCGCATAAAGGCGGCACCACCGATCAGCACAATAACCGTCCCTATATGGGCCCAGCGAGAGACGACATCTACGGGATTGAAATCCATGAACGGGATCCTGAAAAAGGTGAATCGTGACCGAGTCGAGGTTTAGTCTGTCTATTTATAGTGTCCAGCCGTCGTTCAGCAAGGCTCCACGTTCGACGACCACAATCCCGTCTCGCAGATGAACCACGCCGCGATCGTCGGTTTCGGGCTGATCGTCCCCCGAAACCAACTTTACATTTTTTCCCACGCGGCAATTTTTATCGATGATGGCGTTCTCGATGTGCGAACCGTCCCCAATTCCGACGGGAATATCGCCGCGAGCATGCATCGCTTCCAACTCCGCAGGCGATTCGTGGAAATCGGCCCCCATCACAATGGAGTTTTTGATCGTCACGTTATCTCCGATACGACAGCGCAAACCGATCACGCTATTCTCAATCACGGTTCCCTTACCGATGATGCAACCATCCGCCAACAGCGATCGATTAACCGTCGTCTCGTTCAGTTTCGCCGGTGCCAGAAAGCGCGCCCGGGTGTAGATCGGTTCTTTTTCAATCACAAACTCAAACGGCGGGTTCTCTCCCGCCAGATCGAGATTCGCCTGATAAAATGACTTGATGGTTCCGATATCTTCCCAGTAGCCGTCGAACATATGCACTTGCACGTGGGTCGAATCGATGCAATCGGGGAAGACTTCCTTCCCGAAGTCTTCGTGATCGCTGGTTTTGAGAAGTTCGAGCAGTTTGTCGCGATTGAAGAGGTAAATTCCCATACTGGCGAGACAGTCTCGTCCCTTGCTTTCGATTCCCTGGGAATCGAAAAACTCCGGAGGCATGCGGACGGTATCCATCTCTTCGTCGGTCTGCGGCTTTTCCTTGAAGCCGAGGACTCGGCCCGTGTCGTCAAGTTGCATGATGCCGAACGCTTTGGCGGCCTCGCGATCGACGGGAAGCCCGGCGATGGTCACTTCCGCTCCCGATTCCACATGTGTCTGGAGCATTTTCTGGTAATCCATCCGATAAAGCTGGTCGCCGGAGAGAATCAGAACGTACTCGATGCCGTGCTGTTCGAGGTAACGAATGTTCTTGCGAACGGCGTCCGCGGTCCCCTGATACCAGTCGGCTCCTTCGAGTGTTTGCTGGGCGGCGAGAATTTCGACGAACCCGCCGCTGAAATGATCGAACGAATAAGTTTGACGAATGTGGCGATGGAGGCTGACGGAGTTGAACTGCGTGAGCAGATAAACGGAATTGATCCGACTGTTGAGACAATTCGAGATCGGAATGTCGATCAAGCGATATTTCCCGGCCAGCGGAACTGCCGGTTTGGAGCGAAACTGCGTCAATGGAAAGAGTCGGGTTCCCTTGCCGCCACCGAGAATCACACTCACAACGCGTCGCATATCAAGCGGTTTGGCCATTATAGTCTCCAGCTCCATCAGTGGTGATGAATCATCATTGAATCAGACGTAACCTGCATCACAGGGTAATGGAGACTCGGTTTGATCGCAATGAGCTGATCGAGAGAGACTTTCGCGTTACTAATCCAGCAGTTCGTTCGCGAGCAAAGCGAATCCTCGCAGGGACAAATTAGGCGTGAGCGTAAAGTCCTGCAATTCCTCAGAGAGCAATTCCGCTCCGCCTCCGGTCAAGAACCTGGCAACGTTCGATCGTCCCGCGAGAATGCGTTCGGTCAGTTCGCGGATCGCTCCCAACTGCCCCCAGTAGAGTCCGCTTCGAATGGCCTCGCGGGTTTCTTTGCCAACGGGGTTCCTGGATTCTTCCTGTAATTCTTCCAGAGGGACCTCGGGTAATAGCTGGGTATAGCGATGGAGAGATTCGGCGGACAGGCGTAACCCCGGCAAAATCGCGCCCCCCTGAAAGACGCCGTTTTCGTCGATCAAGTCGACCGTCGTCGCGGTCCCGGAATCAACCACCAGGGCCGCTTCTCCCGGCTCGCGAAGCTGATTGGCGGCCATCGCATTCAGGAGACGATCGATCCCCACCTGATGAGGCGATTTGACATCCATCGAAATCGATAACAGACCCCGATCTCGCAACGGAACCGGAACCCCAATCGTCTTCAGAGACCAGTCGAGCATCAACGTTTCCACGCCCCCCGGCGAGGAGCCGGTGACAATCGCGGGAACCGGCTCATCAATTTCCTTCGTCCATTGCAGGAGTACGTTGGTTTCCAGAGGATGGCGAACGTCCTGCGTGTGGCAGGCGGAATAGTTCGGTAGCGGAGAATCGTCCGCCCGGTCGAACAGACCGGCTTTCAGACGGCTGTTTCCCACATCAAAAACAATTAGCGGCGACTCCAAGCTGAATCACCCCTCTCGCAATGCGTTCAGAATATCGACCATCGCTTCACGACCGTCCGCGAACAACATCAAGGTGTTGTCGGCGGCGAACAACGGATTCGGAACGCCGGCAAAACCGGGGCTCAACGACCGCTTGACCACCACCACAGTCCGTGCTTTGTGGACTTCGAGAATCGGCATCCCGGAGATCGGGCTGTTCGGATCGTTTTGCGCGTCGGGGTTCACGACATCGTTCGCTCCCAAAACGATCACCACATCGGTCTGCTCGAACGTCGGATTGATGACGTCCATCTCTTTTAACTGCTCGTACGGAATATCGGCCTCCGCCAGCAACACGTTCATGTGCCCCGGCATCCGCCCCGCCACGGGATGGATACCGAACTCAATATTGATGTCGTGCTCGGTGAGATAGTCGCTGAGATCGCTGACGGCGTGTTGCGCCTGGGCGACCGCCATCCCGTAACCCGGAACGATCACCACCCGCGACGCGACTTCCAGCATCATGGCCACTTCGTCCGCCGACGTCGATTTCACGTTCGCGTAAACTTCGTCGGCATCGGCACCACCTCCACCGGAAGGTTGCAGTTTCCCGAACAGCACATTGGTGAGCGAACGATTCATCGCCACGCACATGATCTGCGTCAGGATCAATCCCGACGCCCCGACCAGCGAGCCGGCGACAATCAGCAGATTGTTTTCCAGTACGAAACCGGTCGCCGCCGCAGCGAGACCCGAGTATGAATTCAATAACGCAATCACCACCGGCATATCGGCACCGCCGATGCTGATCACGAGAAACACGCCCAATCCCAAAGAGACCGCCACCATTAACCAGTAATATAAAATCGCGTGAGCCGGTTGTTGATAGATTAGAAAGGCGAACAGCAAACCCGCCAGCAACAGCCCCAGGTTGAGCAATTGCTGACCGCCGAAGCGGATATCTTTGATAAACTTGAGCCCTTGCAGTTTGGCGAACGCGATAATCGAACCCGTGAAGGTAACCGCCCCGATCAGTCCCGAGACGGCCGTGGCAATTAACACTGAGGAATCGGGCGACTGGTCGGAGACAATCATCAGATAAGCTCCCGCCACAAAAACGGAAGCGAGTCCTCCGAAACCATTAAACAACGCCACGAGTTGCGGCATCGCCGTCATTTCGATCGTAAAAGCGAGGTAACAACCCGCGGCAGCGCCGATCACCATACCGATGACGATCAGCGTCCAGTCGAACTGTTCCGTCGCCATCAATGTGACGACCACCGCCAGCAGCATCGCCAGCGAGCCGAGTTTGTTACCGCGCACCGCTGTTCGAGGGTGCGTCAATCCTTTCAATCCGAAGATGAACAGGACGATCACGACCAGATAACAGAGGTCAATCCAGGTGGCGCTCACGGAATTAACCCTTCCTCTTGAACATGTCGAGCATGCGATGTGTCACCAGAAATCCGCCGACCACATTCATCGTCGCGAGGATAATCGCCAGCGTTCCGAAAATCCGAACCAGAAACGGTTCGTTCGCGAGCGCCGTCAACAATGCACCCACAAGAGTAATCCCCGAGATCGCGTTCGATCCGGACATCAGCGGCGTATGTAATGTGGGAGGAATTTTGGTGATGATTTCGAAGCCGATAAAAACCGCCAGCACGAACACCGTCAGCAGTAAAATCAGGTGATTGCCGCCGCTGGTCGACATCGCCTCCTTGACGACTTCTTCCGCCGTCTGGGCGCCTTCGGCGAGAATCAGGAATTGAGACAGATTCACGATTGAGCCTCCTCATCGCTGGATGTTTCGGAGCTTTCCTCTGCAGGCGTGTCTGATGCGGCTTGTTCCGCAGACGCTTCGGCTTCCGGAGCAGAAGCCTCTTCCTCCGGTTCGGGAGGAGTGAGCGATTCCAGTCCGAGCGCCTCGCGGATGCGGTCATTAACGACGTCGCCGTTTTGGGTCAGCAAGGTATCGCGGATGATTTCATCCGATAGATCCGGATCGTTGAGACCGGTTTTCTGAAGATGCAGTAAGAATGTCTGTACGTTTTTCGAATACATTTCACTAGCGTGATAGGGGACCTGAGCCGGCAGGTTGACGGGACCGATAATCTTAACGCCGTTGACATCCACCGTTTCGCCCGGCTTCGTCAATTCGCAGTTCCCGCCTCGTTCAGCAGCCAGATCGATCAGCACGGACCCCGGCTTCAGTGCCGTCACCATATCTTCGGTCACCAGAATCGGTGCCTTGCGTCCGGGGATGGCGGCGGTGGTAATCACGACGTCGCTCTCGGCGATCACTTTCTTCATCGCTTCGCGTTGTTTCCGGAGGAACTCTTCCCCCATCTCCTTCGCGTAGCCCCCTTTTCCTTCCGCCTGTTCCGTTTCGAGGTCGAGCTCGACAAACTTTCCGCCCACCGATTCAACCTGTTCCTTCACCACGGGGCGAACGTCGTAAGCGTAAACAACCGCCCCCAGACGTTTGGCGGTCGCAATCGCCTGCAAACCGGCAACTCCCGCCCCCATCACGAACACGCGTGCCGGCATCAACCTTCCCGCAGCCGTCATCATCATCGGAAACATGCGGGGAAGCTCGTTCGCCGCCAGCAACACCAGCTTGTATCCCGCGACCGTTGCCATCGACGACAGGACATCCATACTTTGAGCGCGCGTGATCCGGGGAAGCAGTTCGAGCGAATACGCATCGACCTTTTTTTCAGCCAGTCTGGTGATTTCTTCGGGATGGCTGAGCGGATCGAGATGACCGATCAGCACCTGATCCGGTTTGAGGCGGTCCAGATCGTTCTCGTCGGCGTTGAGGTTCGCCCCCCCGGCGCGAACGACGGCAATCACATCCGCCTTCGCATAAATTTCATCGCGGGAGGCGACGATTGTCGCCCCTGCGCTGGTATATTCTTCGTCGGTGAATCCCGCCGCAAAGCCGGCCCCCTGTTGCACGTGCAGTTGGAACCCTGCTTTCGCCAGCGGTTTCACGGCTGCCGGGACGAGCGCGACCCGCGTTTCTCCCGGGAATGTTTCAGACGGGACGCCAATTGTCAGTTGTGTTTCATCCGCAGACATCTATAAGACCGATCTGTCACACACGGAACTGAATAATTTATCTGGCACTATATATAACGGATCGTGTGCTGCTTCTCCAGCGACTGCCGGGTAAGCCTGAGGTAAGTCTCTCACGTGCGGCCCACTCGATCAGGGAAACTTCAGTTCCTGTTCCCGCGTCTGCACGTCCCACTGGTGCTTGTAGATCTGGTTCTTCCGCCAGCGATCTCCTTCCACCCATTTGGGAGGAGACAGCTCTTTCTCCCAGAGACTCAAAGTCGACATCAGCTCAGACACGATTTCGGGACGATCGGCCAGACGGTTCGTTCGCTCCCCCGGATCGTCGTCCAGATTTACTAACGCGACCGGTTCACCCTCGATGCGGATCAGTTTCCAGGGCCCCTTCCGAACTGCCGCCGCAACACCCCGACGCCAAAACAACAACTCGTGCGGCGATCCCGCTTTCTCGTTGCGAAGGTACGGCAGCAGGTTCACGCCATCGAGGTTCCTCGGGTAAGTCGAAGGGCGGGCCTCAATGGCGGCGAGAGCTGTCGGCAGAAGATCGAGCGCACTGACCGGTCGATCGTACGTCGCTCCGGCGGGCAGATGACCGGGCCAGCGCATCAAGAGCGGAACCCGAATGCCTCCCTCCCACTTCGATCCTTTTCGACCACGATAGGGACCGTTGTCCGACGAGTTATTGGTGGCACCGCCGTTATCGTTCACCAGCATCACCAGCGTGTTCCGTTCGATTCCCTGTTCCTTCAGTTCGGCCAGTATCCGTCCGACTGCATCATCGAGCGTTTTCGTCATCGCCGCGTAAGACCGGCGTGCTTTTGATTCGATGTCGCTGAACTGCTGCAGGTCGGCCTCTTTCGCATGCATGGGCGTATGGACGGCGTTAAACGACAGATAAATCATCCACGGATACGGAAACGTCTCGTTGATGAACTCCGTCGTCGCGTCGGTGAGGTCGTCGGTTAAATAAGTGATCGAGGACTCCGGCACGGTGAACTCATTCAGATGCATCACCCAGCCCGGATTGATGTTTTTCTTCTCGACGGAGAAATAACTGCGACTCCCGCCCAGAAAACCGTAAAACTCATCGAAGCCCTGCTTGCGGGGATGAAATTGCGGAGCCAGACCCATATGCCACTTCCCGACGGCGAAGGTCCGATAACCTTCCTTCCGGAACGCTTCTCCGATCGTGATCTCGTCGGGAGCGAGTCCCATATCGTCTTTGGTGAATCCCGGTTGCGGTTGAGAAGGACCGTTGAATTCGTGTCCGAACCGCTGTTGATATCGGCCCGTCAGAATCCCGGCCCGCGAAGGACAACAGACCGACGCCGAAACGTACGCCTGTGTGAATTTCACACCATCCCGAGCGAGAGAATCGATGTGCGGTGTGGGAATCTCTTTGCCGCCGTAGCATCCGAAGTCGGCGTAGCCGGCATCATCGGTGACGATCAGCAGTACATTGGTCCGGAAGTCCTGAGCGGCAGCGAAGCCAAAGGTAGTGCCCAGCAAAATCGCACAAGAGATGAAGGCTCGGATCATCGCAGGTCTATTTTCGTTCCAGGGCGTTGAGGACCGCATCGCGCGGCTTCACCAGACAAAACCCTCGCCCCGCTTCATCGACGCGCAGATCGTGAGTCATCTTGTGTTGGCTCAAAGCCGCTTTGAGAATCAGACTCCAGTTTCGTTTGCGGGGAGGGTGGTCGATTTTGGTCTCTTCCAACTCAATTCCCACCTTGCGGATGTTGTAGGTATCGAAGACGACCGAAGTCTCCGTCTGCACGGAAATCGCCTGAGCCACGTCGAGCAACGGCGCCTGGACCAGATTGACTTCCGTGATCTTCAGAAACTTACCGAACACAAAGTCAGGGGACTGTTGCAATTCCCAACCCAGCGGCCAGAGATTTTTCCCTTTCTCGATCGGATCGATGGCAAGCTCGATTGAGCCTTGCGGAGTCCGCGACGGCCAGAATCCGTATCCGAAATGTCGTAACACAATCGCTAATGCCGAGCCCTGCGACATGCCCTGCGTCCGTTGCCATTCGGGAAACGTGAGTTCCTGCTGCTCTTTCTTCCGCGATTCGGTCGCTTCCAACGTCCATCGATAAGGGTATTCTTCCGGAGCCGGGATCGCGGCCAGGCATTCGTCGAGCGTCTTCCCGGAAAGATCGACTTCTACTGGTTTGGAGAGCGATTTAAAGATGGCTTCAAATTGAGTTTGTGACAATCCCCAGACCGGTTTCTCCTCGGGAGAGCCTTGTGCGCCGAATGATTTCAATTCCCGCAGCCACTCGACGAGTTGTTTGACCTGATTCTGATTAAAGGAACGTTTGGGAAAAATCAGTTCGCCGCGGCGGTTCAATCCCCCCACCAGTTTCACCACCCGCGTACGCCCCGACATTTTCTCGCTCACTTCGGGATCCTGCTGAAATTGAATCGAGCGCACTTGAACCGAGTAGCCGTGCTTGGCGAGTTCCCGACTCCAATACTGGCTTTTCTGAATTGCGGCGCGGTCCGCGATAATTTTGAAATCGATGATCGTCGTCCGTGGGACGACTTTGCCGTCCTGGACCAGCTTTTCTGTCTGCGCGTGCAGTAAACTTCCTGACGCAATCGCCAGGAATAGGGTGAACATCATCAATCGAAGCCGGAACATCATTTCCTCCGTTAGCAATCTAGAGTCTCTTCAGGTTAGCAGATTTCCGAGAACGCCGCATCGTCCATTCCCCGAGCGGGAATTTCACGTTTTGTGCTTTGAAACCGACTTGCCGTGGATATATTAAGAGGATGCGACTGTTCGTTTCCGTCTCTTTCAGCGCGAGGAACTTCTGATGAAACGCTCTATTCTCTTAGCGATGCTTTTTTCCCTCTTTGTTGGGCCGATGGTTCAGGCCCAGGAAGAGTTACGCGAACGACTGAACGACGAGAACGGGGTTCGTACCGATGTCTGGGTTTACAACGACATCGCCGCCGCCCGCGAACAGGCGCGTAAAGAGAACAAGCCGGTCTTCGTGACGTTCCGCTGCGTCCCGTGCAAGGCGTGTGAAGCGTTTGATGCCGACGTCGCCAAAGGGAGTGACGAGATCCGGAAAATTGCTAAAGAGAAATTCATTTCCGTTCGCCAGGTCGAGATGAAAGGGGTCGATCTGTCGCTGTTTCAATTCGATCACGATTTGAACTGGGCGGCGATGTTCATCAACGCCGACGGCACAATTTACGCTCGCTACGGAACCCAATCGTCGGAAGGCCCCGATGCGTATAACTCGATCAAAGGCTTACTGGCGACGATGGAACGAGTCCTCGAACTGCACGAGAATTATCCCGCGAATAAATCACTCCTCGAAGGAAAACGCGGCAATCGGAAAATCCAATCCGCCTTCAATCTCCCCGGCCTGCAAAACCCAGCCAAATATCGCGGCGAAACAACCCGCAAAAACTGCATCCACTGTCACAACATCCACGACGCCGAAAACATGCACGCCCAGAAAAACGGTGACCTCGATCATGACCTGTTGTGGCGATTCCCGCTTCCGGATCAAACGGGTCTGATGATCGATCGCCAGGACGGCGTCACCGTCTCCAAAGTGAAATCAGGCTCTCCCGCCGACGAAGCCGGTTTCCAGGCGGGTGAAAAAATTCTGAGGATGAACGGGCAGGCGATCACCTCCATCGCCGACATGCAATGGGTGCTCCATCACCTCCCCAACGAGGACACGACCGTTGAGGTGGAAGGAAGCCGCTCGGGTATCAAAACCGTTTCTCTTGATAAGGGTTGGAAAGAATACGATGTTTCCTGGCGGGGTTCGATGTGGTCGGTCTCTCCCAAGCTGCGCGTCTGGATGCCGATTCTCGCCTCGGCTCAACGAAAGAAACTGGGAATTGACGACGAGAACACCGCCCTGGAGGTCAAATGGATCAATCAGGGTTCGGAAGGAGGCAAGGGAGCCTACAATTCAGGACTTCGGCTGAACGACATCGTGATCGCCATGGAAGGGAAGCCCCTGAAAGATGGTATGGACCCGAAACAATTCAATACCTACATCAAACTGAACTACAAGGTCGGCGACACTCTCCCCATCACCGTCATTCGCAATGGGAAGAAAATGGATCTCGACATCAAGCTGGTGGAGTGAAGTCGTTGTCGGGGTCTTCAGTAAATTGAACAAGCTTTGATTCTTCGAGGAGCTGCATGATCCGCACAACGGACGAGCGTGACAAACGATTTTGTTCTGCTTGAGTCCAAAGCCGTTCGCGGAATTCTTTTTTGTTGATGGGTTCTGTGGATGCGAACGCGGCTTCTGCAACAAACTGACGTTCCCGCGTCATGCGTTTACCGCGACTGATCATGTACCGTTCGAATTGTGCCATTCGAAAATCGTCCATGAAGACCAGCTTACGGCATGAGAATGGGCAGGGCTATCAGGAAATCGATTTCTCTAGCGAAAGTCGCATCTGGTGCAGAGCCCAGCGGAGGTTGGCCTGCGTCCAGAGCAGGGGGTTGACGTCGTTCGGAATCCATTCTCCCTGTGAAAGATAGTACGATTCGGGACAACGAAACTCGGGCCAGTCTCTCCCCGGTCCGGTTATCTGTGCGACCGATCGCGCGAGATGAAAGCTTTGAGCCTTCAGGTTTTTCTCGTCCCCGGTTTCGAGATACCGCTGGCCGAAGATGACGGAGAGCACGGGATCGAAAATGCACCACTGCGCCTCCTGTCCTGCTCCCAGCAACGCATCCCGCTTGCCGATGTCGTCGCTGAAATCTGCCGTACGAGACTCCTCATCGAACTTCAGTGTGTAGTCGGCGCACCAGTAAGAGTCACCCCGATAACGACAGATCCCGATCTCTCCCGACAGTTCCTCCATCACCCCTTGGACGATCTTCGTCGCTTGTCCCTCCGTCGGCGACACCAATCCCAGCGGCGCGATCAGGAACAGCAATGCCGCGTCGTGCTCGCGTGCTTCTTTCGGATCGTCCGATTTGCATTCCCAGGGTAGCGTTTTCGAGAGGACCTGCATGCCGTGCGAAATCAACTCATCGCATTCGTGCAGCAGGGCCTCCCGCTCATCACCCGTCAAACCGGGGAGTTCCTGCGGCACTCTGAGTAGCGTTTCCCACGCCTGCAATCCGCGGACGACCGTCCCGACGCTACTCATCTCGACCTTCTTAAGTTCCTCCCAGTGGCCGCTGTCTTTGTCTTGCCAGTAGCGGATGGCGTGGAAATATTTCGGAAATCGCGTGAGTAACTGGTACTCCTCGGGATGCAGCGTGAGATCGTGTTCCGTCGCCATCAGACAGGTCAGCCAGAGATAATAACCGAGCGCGTCGTTCTGGCCGTGCGCCCATTTCTCCTCGCACTCGGCGAGCGTCGCTCCGTCGAATCGAATGTGCGGTCGATTCATGTGAATCGAAGGGTCGAGCTCGCCGGCGACGATCTTGTCCATTTTTGCTTGCTGGGTGAGGAAAAATTTCGTCAGCCCGCGGATCACCTTTGCGGCGGTCTCGATCTCTCCCACTGCGAGAAAACCGTGCGCCAGATGAATGTTATCCCGTACCCAGACATTGTGATATCCGGTGTAAGCGTCGGCGACAGCAGCGGGAAAGAGTCCCGTTTCCAAAGGCTCGAAATCGAGTGTCCCGCGCGCAGTCAATAACTTTTCGAGCCGGTCGAGCGATTCCAGCGTCCAGGGTTCTTCCAGATACGGCTTCAAATCCGGGTGATGAATCACCAACGTCATACGGCTCCCTCCAATTACATCTTCCGAGAATACTTCGCGCGCTGAACTTACTGGAAATTCATTGTGACAAACTGGAGGGGAAATTTCGATTCAAGGGATTCCCTCAATTCTGCCGATTTTAAGGGTAGTGGATGACCCGAACTTCCGGCTGCGCGACCAAAACGTGAGGAGAGAACTATGCCGAACCTGTCAAAAGTAATTGTGCTGACTGTCGTGGCTGCCGCCATGGCGTCTTCTTCGGCAGAAGCTCAGTGGGTTGGACCTCGCGGTCCCTTCGATCACTGTTCCACTCCACAACCAGTCGCGGCTCCCATGAGAAGTGCGGGCCTCAATCCTGCTTGCCTACCCGCGCATTGCACCTGTGCGGAGACGGCCATGGTCCCGCGGCAACAAGTCACTTACCGCAACGTTTCGGAAACTCGTTATCGACCCGAAACGGTCACTCGCATGGTCCCGGTCACCGTTTACAAACAGGAACAGCAGACACGGATGGTTCCCTATACCGTCACTCGCCGGGTGCCCCAAGTTCGCACGGTTTACCAGCCGCAAACCACACTGCGTACCTATCCTGCTTACGGATATACGGCTCCGCAAACAGCGGTCGCCCCGATCAGTTCCCAGCCAGCGGTTCCGCAAACCGCATCAAAGTTACCGCCGCATCCGGACGCTCTCAGCTTGAAGGAACTCGACACTCCCAAAGCGACTTACGACGATACGCCGGTGTCGTCGAGCACTCGCGCAGCAAGCCGACGCCACATCGGACGCTCCGCCGCCTCGGTCTTTCGTAAGTTTCAGTGATCCGCTTTAGAGCCTGTCTTCAAATTCCATTTTGGCTACGAATGGCGAGCCAGTCACCCGCTTTTCGTTGGTCTGCATCGTCGAATCTGGGGGATTCGACTGCTTCGACCGCCTCAATCGGGAACAGTTCGCTCATTCTCGCCTCGAAAAGCGAATTAAGAAGACACGCTCTCAGACCAGCAGCGCGGTCGTCTCGTCGAAACCGGCCAGCAGGTTGAAATTCTGTACGGCGACTCCCGAAGCACCTTTGATGAGATTGTCGAGCGCCGCCAGCACGATCAGCTGATCCCGATTAAAGCGAACCGTGATATCGATGTAATTCGTCTGCGCGACATCTTTTGTACGCGGCAGATGCTCGACAATTCGCACGAACGGGCAGTCGGCGTAAAATTCCCGATACAGATCGAGTAACGCTTCCTGGCTCGTGGATTCTTTCAGCTGCGGATAGATCGTACAGAGAATCCCGCGATCCATTGGAATGAGATGCGGCGTGAAGGTCACTTGGACGGCTTCTTCCCCCACATCGGTCAGAACCTGTTCGATTTCCGGTTGATGGCGGTGGGTTCCAACGCCGTAAGCAGAAAGACTTTCATTACACTCGGAAAACAGGGTTCCCAGTTTGGGACTCCGTCCCGCACCCGAAACGCCGCTTTTGGCATCAATGAGGATCCCCGTCGGTTCAATGAGCGACTGTTTGACCAGCGGGGCGAGCGCCAGAATCGACGTACTCGTGTAACAGCCGGGATTGGCGACGAGATCCTTCCCCGGAATTCGATCGCGGTACAGTTCGGGAAGTCCGTAAACCGTATCGCCCAGTCGGGTTGGATCGGTATGCACGTGACCGTACCACTTTTCGTAGACGGCGGGATCGTTCAGACGATAGTCGGCGGAGAGATCGACGACTTTCGTTCCTGCTGCGAGCAGATCGGGAATCGCCGTCATGCTGGCGACGTGCGGTAATGCGCAGAAGACGTAATCGCACCGTTGGCCGACTTCCTCGGCGGTCAGGTTCTCGCAGGCCAGATCGAGACGACCGTAAAGCGACGGATGAATCTCGTGGATGGGAGGATTCCCGTCCTGGCGCGTGGTGGCGGCGACGATTTCCACCTCCGGATTGCGTAGCAGAATGCGAATCAGTTCGTAGGCGGTGTATCCGGTAGCACCGAGAATTCCAACTTTGGGCATAACGGGAAGCTTGTTTGAGGGTCGGAACGGTCAGGGGAAGTCTGGCTGTCAAACAGAGACACGAATGACGGCTCCAAGTTCGCTATCCCACCGGTTGCGATTCGCGGCGACTCATTCCGGTCCACAACGGTTCCAGCGGGGCAATATCGAACGATAACGGAGGCCGTGAGGAGTACAAGATACGGGAATGAGCGGCCGTTAGGAACCGAACCGCTTCCGCCATTTCGGGAAACCGCGCGCTGACCTGCTGACCGATTTCCTGCGGGGTGATGTCTTCGCCCGCGTCGATCCCCTGTTCCCGGGCGTAAGCCCGGAACGCTTCCTCCGAATAGAGGACCAACGCGTCCGGCGACAGACGCTGTGCGAGTCCCGTCGTGAAAGGATTGTCGTAATCGGCAAATGTCTTTTCAGGCACGCCGGTTGTTGTCTGAGGGAGTTCCTCTTCCGGCTTTTCTTTTTTCTTTTTCGGTTTTCCGCCGAACAGATTCGCCCAGAAGTTCACGATCGAATCCCAGAACTCGCGCGCTCCCGCCGCCAGATCCGCACGATTCTTCCAGATCGCCCACACAATGAAACCGCCGAACAGGCCGTAAATGATCCACTTCAATGTGGAGCCGATCTGCGGCATCTTCCAGCGCGAGCGTTGGGAAGAGGAGGTCTCGGAATCGGAGTCCGAAGCGTCCCTGTTCTTGTTGGCTTGCCGTCGATCGGCACCCCGTTCGGAGTTCTGGGCTTGTTGTTTGTCGGAATCTTTCTCCGATTCCTTGTCGGCAGTCTGTCCCTGTTGTTTGTCGTTCTCGTCGGATTGCTCGCCGCTTTTCGATTTCCCTTTCTGATCGGACTGTCCCGATTTCTTGCCGTCCCCTTCCGCGTCCGTCGGCTCCCCCTCTTCCGACATTTTATCTCCCGGATCCTCCGAGTTCTCATCCACTTTCCCGGTGCGACGCCCCTCTCCCCGTCCCGCGTCGTTGCTGCTCATCGCGTAGTCGGAAGCCGACTGATCTTCCGAAAAGCGATCGAGTAACGCGGTCACCGAAGTCCCGGCATGGGGCCGGGGAATCAGCAAACAAATCCCCAGCACCATCAGCATGATCACAATCCCCGAACTGACCCAGGCCGCTGTGATGCTCGTCGGCATTTTGATCCGCCGCTGACGGAGATAGCGTCGCAGTCCGAGAAAGCTGGTGGTCAGGAAGAGCCCCAATGCGGACGCCACATAAATCCAGAGAAACACAAATCCTTCCCGAATCGAATCGTCTTCCGCAGGAAGAAACGCTTGTCCCACTCCGAACAACGGCAACGCCGCCAGGGAGAAATAAACCACCCACACGCCGGGAGCGCGCTGCTTCTCCGAGGGAGGCTTCGATTCAGATTCCGACGGTTCATCCGGTTTCGAGGAGGCTTCGATGAGACCGAGCTCTTCGCGACGAAGTCGCCGTCGCCGCTGCTTGGCGGTCTCTACCGGTTCGTCCTCCTCGTCCTCTTCACTGCCGGAATCATCCATGCCCGACTGCTGCAACAATCCCGCCGAACTAACTTTCACAGAGTCGTCGATCACGGTGCAATCCCACGTCAATTTATTGACGCACCACCAGACAACCCCCATCAGCACAATCATGCCGATCAGATATTCTTCCAGAAACCGGAAGGCAAACGCGGTACACGCCAGTGCCAACGCCCCGGCATACATCGAGGCGTGAGCTTTTCCGAATTCAATACCGATGCGAGAAATTAACACCGTCGCGAATACAAACCACCCCAGCATCCAGCGCACACGCCCCTGATATTGTCCGTCGTAACTGATCTCCTGCAGAAAGAAAACCAGACTCCCCACCAGCAGCATAATCAGTACCGGACTGACGGCGATGGCGAGATAGTCGGCGGTCGATTGTTGGAGTCGTTTCCGGGCCATAGAAACCACGATTTCCTGAGAAAAGGGCTGCTCCCATTCTAACGGCTCATCGCTCCGAAAGTGGCGAAAAATGGACGCGAGCGGTCTCGTTACTGGTGAACGAGCCGGAAGCGCGCCGATGTGAAGGGAGAATCCCGTTGACTTGTCAGCAGACATGCACCACAATTGATGTGTTCGCCACGGGCGAATCTCCCCCCTGAATTTCCTACCTCAAATTCGGATTTCCATGTCGTTTCCGAACCCACAGACATCCTTTAACAGTAACGCTTGCGCGGAATTTCGGTCCGTTGCGCAGCCTTCACGTCGCTCTGTTTTACAGGCGGGTTTAATCGGCGGACTCAGCCTGCCGACTCTGATGTCTTCTCCACTTTCTGCGGAAAGCGGAGCCTCACTCCCCGGATTCGGGAAAGCCAAACGCTGCATCTTTCTGTTTATGTGGGGCGGGCCGAGTCATATCGATACGCTCGATCCCAAACCGAACGCCCCCGCCGAAGTGCGCGGCGAATTCGCCCCCATCGACACCAACGTTCCCGGCATTCAGTTGAGCGAACATTTTCAAATGACCGCCCGGCAGTGTGACAAGCTGGCCGTCATTCGATCGCTGACCCATTCCGATCCGTCGCATCTCGCCAGCGGACATTGCACCTTAACGGGTCACATCGCTCCCGTCCCCAATAGCGACGCCGAACCTCCCAGCGACCGCGACACACCTCACATCGGTTCGGTCGTCTCCCGGCTGAACGGCCAGACGTCGGCAATGCCGAATTTCGTCACGCTCCCCTGGAAAGCGTATCACCCCGCCGCTCCCGGCGGACAGGCTCCCGGTCAAACGGGCGGCTGGCTGGGACGACAATACGATCCGCTCTTGATCACCGGCAATCCCGCCGACCCGAACTGGAAAGTCCCCGCTCTCAACTTGATCGACGGGGTCGATACCCAGCGGCTCAATCATCGCCGCGGCTTACTGGAAAGCATCGATCGCCAACGGATCGCTCTCGACGACTACGCCGATGTTCGCAGCGTCAGCCGACAACAGGAACGCGCCTTCGGATTGTTGACCTCTCCCGAAGTACGTCAAGCCTTCGACCTGGTTCAGGAACCTGACGACGTTCGCGAACGCTACGGTCAGAACACCCACGGTCAATGTGTCTTACTGGCGCGTCGATTGATCGAATCGGGCGTCTCTCTGGTTTCCGTCAACTGGCACAACGATGGGCAGAACTTCTGGGACACGCACGGCAACAACTTCCCCCGCCTGAAGAACGATCTGATTCCACCCGCCGACCGTGCCTTGGCGACTTTGCTGGCAGATCTCGAAGAGCGCGGCCTGCTCGACGAAACGCTCGTCTGCTGGGTGGGAGAATTCGGACGGACTCCGCAAATCGGCAACGGCGGACGACAACATTACCCGCAATGTTACAGCGGTCTCTTGGCCGGTGGAGGAATCGCGGGCGGACAAATCTACGGGGCCTCCGACAAGCAGGGAACCCAACCCGCTTCCAATCCGGTCTCACCGCAAGACTACGCCGCCACCGTCTACCACAGCCTCGGCGTTCCTCACGATCTGACACTGAAAGATTCGACGAATCGCCCGCATCGAGTCTACGGCGGTCTTCCCGTCACGGACATCTTCCGCGCTTCTTAACGCGGTCTTCACAGAACCTTCATCAGGCCACACAAACTGAATGAATTCTTTGTGAAGGTATTCCTCAGAGCCTGATCTTCGTCTTGGCGATCACTTACTATCAAGCCACCAGATTTGGTTTGTTGTGAGAGTCCAGTTTTCCACGGAGAGTCCAGGATGCATTCCCGATCCCAGCGCCCCATCGTCCCGTCCCGACACGCCGGATTCACAATCATCGAGTTGCTGGTGACGATGGTCATCATTGCGATTCTCGTCGCGTTACTCGTTCCCGCGGTGTTGTCGATTCGCGAATCGGCCCGCACGACCGAATGTCAGAACAATCTGAAACAGATGGGGATTGCCTTCCAGGCGTTCTCAGACAGCGACCCCAAACAGCGTTTCTGTACCGGTGCAGCCGATTTCTTACGGGACGGCTGCCCCGATACCATTGGCTGGTTGGCGAATCTCGACAAAGTCGGAGCGCTCGCCCCCGAGGGAATGCTCTGCCCCTCCAATCCCGCCCGCGGATCGCAACTTCTCAATCAGATGCTCTCGAATGATACAAACGCTGCCGCCGCGACGGCGAGTCCCAACGATATCGCCAACGGCTTTTGCGATGCCTTCGACCCCGCCGGCAGTAACTATCTCGCCACAGGAGCGGGACGCGCCGATTATGTGAAAGCGCAAGTTCTCGAAGGCTTCAATACGAACTACACGCCGAGCTGGTTTCTGGTTCGTGGCCAGATCGGTCCCAAAGCGATTGGAAGCGTGAGCGGCCAGAACGTGAAAGGAATCAACAACGGCCCCTTCCTGGATCGCGATCTGACTCAAGGCGGTTTGCGGCAAAACAATCTCACCATCCTGACCGGAAACGACCCACCCTCGAATCATATCCCTCTGATGGGAGACGGACAGTCTGGAAACGAAACCCTCTCGGTAGATCTGAACGACGAACTGCGGACCGGAATGCCGCTCGTCGAACTGTTCACACGCGGACCCGCCGTCTACGATCCTTCCGGTCCGGCCATCAAACTGATTGCAGGTTCCGCGGCGAACGTCCTTTCTCTGGAAGCGATTCAACCGACACGCTACCCCCAACCCGATGAAGTGGTCGGACACGGAGGGGTCGGCAACAACGAGACAACCTACCAAACCAACAGCGGCGACTGGACGGCCACTCTGGGAGGTGCCGGCGTTCAGAAACTCTGTTTGCAGGACACGCGCGGCTGGGCTCCCGTCCATCGAGGATCGTGCAATCTGCTGATGGCGGACGGTTCCGTGAAGTCCGTCAAAGATCTCAACGGCGACGGATTTCTCAATCCCGGATTTCCGGTCGAACCGGGAGACAACCCCGCTGCCGCGAATATCGGCTATCTCGACGGAGAAGTCGAAATGTCGAGCATGGAGGTCTTTTCCGGAACTTACCTCCACTTCAAGCATTCGGACAACTGATTACGGCTTCAGGAAAGCCACCAGTTTCGGAGTCACTCGCTCGAACGCCCGCGCCCGATGGCTCAGATGCTGTTTCACGACCGGTGGTAATTCGCCGAACGTCTTGTGCAATTCCACAATCGTGAAATAAGGATCGTAACCGAAGCCGTTCTCGCCGTGTGGTTCGGTCGCGATTTGTCCCCGGCAGGTCGCTTCTTCCGTCAACTGGACCGTTCCTTCCGGATCGGAAACCGCCAGCGAACAGACATACTGCGCCCCCCGTTTCTCCGTCGGCACATCCTCCAGTTCTTCGATCAGCTTCGCGTTATTCTTTTCATCGGTCGCCTCGGGACCGCTGTAACGCGCCGAATAGATTCCCGGACGACCATCGAGCGCATCCACCATCAAGCCGCTATCCTCTCCCAGCGTCCAGCAATTCAGATGGCGGGCGATTTGCGTCGCTTTGAGGGCGGCGTTTTCCGCGAACGTCTCCCCCGTCTCTTCAACCTCGGGAACATTTTCATAGTCGGCGAGGCTCAGAACTTCTACACCGTGCGGTTCCAGGAGGCCACGAATTTCGCGCAACTTTCCCGCGTTGCGGGTGGCGATCACGAGAGACGGCTTGGCAGACATCGAAACTCAGCCCTTCTTTTTGCCCTGTTTTTTGTTCTGCTGTTGCTTCTGTTTCCGGGCCCAGGAATCTTTCAGTGACACCGTCCGGTTGAAGACCGGGGCTTCGGCGGTCGAGTCTTTCGAATCGAGACAGAAGTAACCCAGACGCTCGAACTGATAGTTCTTACCCATTTCGGCGTCGCCCAGGGAGGGTTCCAGCTTGGCGTCTGTCAACACCGTCAACGACTCCGGATTCAGATTGTCTTTCCAATCGCCCCCTTCCGGCACGTCGTTCGGATCCTCTTCCGTAAACAGGTGGTCGTAAACGCGGACTTCCGCTTCGACTGCATGTTCCGCGGAGACCCAGTGCAGCGTCCCTTTGACCTTTCGCCCATCCGGTGCGTCGCCGCCGCGTGTCGCGGGATCGTACGTGCAATGCAATTCCACGATGTTGCCGTCGTCGTCTTTGACGAAATCGTGACAGGTGATGAAGTAGGCGTATCGCAAGCGAACCTCGCGTCCCGGACCGAGCCGAAAGAACTTCTTCGGCGGATCTTCCATGAAGTCATCCTGCTCGATGTAGATCTCTTTCGCGAACGGCACCTGACGCACGCCGTCGTCCGGATTCTCCGGATTGTTGACCGCCTCCAGCAGATCCTCGTCCGCATCCTCCGGATAATTGGTGATCACCACTTTAAGCGGATTGAGAACCGCCATCCGTCGTTCGGCGGTCTTGTTCAATTCCTCACGCAAACTGTTTTCGAGCCGGGCCAGATCGGTCACACCGTTGAATTTGGTGACCCCCGTCTCTTTGGAGAATTTGCGAATCGAACTGGGGGTGTAGCCTCGTCGACGAAATCCGCAGATAGTCGGCATGCGCGGATCGTCCCAGCCGTGGACGTGCCCTTCCTGAACCAGTTCCAGCAGTTTGCGTTTACTGGTCACGGTATACGTCAGGTTGAGACGGGCGAATTCGATCTGCTGCGGCGCGAAGATCCCGAGTTTCTGGATGAACCAGTCATACAGCGGACGATGATTCTCAAACTCCAGCGTACAGATCGAATGCGTGATCCCCTCGATGGAGTCGGATTGTCCGTGCGCGAAATCGTACATCGGATAAATGCACCAGGTATCTCCCGTTCGATGGTGGGGCGCGTTCAGGATGCGATACATCACTGGATCCCGCATCGTCATATTGGGGGAAGCCAGATCGATCTTCGCTCGTAAGACGTGTGCGCCGTCTTTGAACTCCCCGTTCTTCATACGCTCAAACAGATCGAGATTCTCTGCCACCGAACGCTCCCGGTGAGGACTCGGCGTTCCCGGCTTCGTGACCGTCCCCCGCATCTCGCGAATCTCCTCCAGCGAACAGGAATCGACGTAAGCGTCTCCCTGTTCGATTAGCTGGACGGCCCAATCGTAAAGCTGCTGGAAATAGTCGGACGCATAAAACAGACGGTCCTCCCAGTCGAAACCGAGCCAGCGAACGTCTTCCATAATCGAATCGACGTATTCAGTCTCTTCTTTCGCGGGGTTGGTATCGTCAAACCGCAGATTGCATTTCCCGCCGTACTGTTCTGCCAGTCCGAAATTCAAACAGATCGACTTGGCGTGTCCGATATGCAGATAGCCATTCGGTTCGGGAGGAAACCGGGTATGAACGCGACCGTCGTGTTTGCCGTTCGCCCGATCCGTATTGATAATTTCTTCAATGAAATTGACGGAAGGTTTTTTGTCCGAAGTATCGTCCATATTTACTGACGTCTGTCTGAAATTGAGATTGATCGTGAGTGACGGGAGCCTGCCCTCTCTCAGACAATCCTCCCGTGGAAGACGTTCATCCTCTCCAAACAGGGGGATTCCGTCAACGGTGAGAGACCGGACTCGGTGCCAATCCACATGACTCGGCAGAGAACCTCAGGGAAATTCGTCAATTCATCACGGGGGCGGCTCACTCAGCGATCTGAATTTCCGCGACGCAGGTCATGCCGAGTTTCAGTTTCGAATCAGGTTTCGGCAGACTGACAAGCACTTCATATTGCTTGAGATCATAATTGGGCCAGGTGCCGGGCAGAGGGGAATCCGCAATGGAGAGTACCTTGCCGGCGAAGCGATCTTCGGGGAGCGCATCGAAAATCAAAGTGGCCGATTGGCCGGTCTTGACTTGAGAGATGCGCGTCTCATGAACTTTGACGCGAACCTGCAAAGAATCGAGATCAGGCATGGTGAATAGAACCTGTCTCTCTCGAACTGAGGAACCGACTTCCAAACCACTTTCCGTGGTACGTCTTGCTGCCTGCACAAGATAGAGCACAATGCCATCACGCGGAGCTACAACACGGCAGCGCTCGCGGGCCTGTTTCAGAGTCTCTAATTCCTGTCGGACCGTTTTTGCAATCGTTTCGCGAACATTGAGTTCTGAGCCAGCTTGACCGACGCGGGCCTGCTGTTCGAGTTTTTCAATTTCGAGACGGTGTTGGGACAGTTCGAGTTTCGTCTGGAGATCCTGAGTTCGACGAGGGACTTCCCGAGTTTTGAGATGCTCGATGGTGGCGGATGCAGCGTCCAGTTCAGCTTGAGAATCGAGAAGCCTCAATCGATTTTCCAATTGCTCACCTCCGGTCAGATTGGCCCCCTTTAAGGCGGCTTCCATCAGAGCGGTTTTCTGCTTCGTCAACTCAACTTGGCGAGAGAGTTTTTTCAGCTCCAGTCCCAGGTCATTCTCACCGCGGTTTGCGCTCTGAATTGCAAGTTCCGTCTGTTGAACGGAATCAGTCGCCTGCTCGATTCGGAACTCTTGTTCCAGTTTCGCTTTTTTCAATAAATTTTCGGCTTCTGCGAGAGCCGCTTCGGCCCGGATTTTTTCGATCGACTTCAGCTCGATCTGTTCGTCCAGGGCCGAGGTATCGAGTTGAGCCAGCAGGTCTCCCTTTTTCACGGTCTGGCCGTCTTCAATCAGCCAGAGAATGGTCGATGTTCCGGGAGCCTCGTTAGCGATTTCCACAGCGTTCGCACTTTCCAACACTCCCGCTTCACGAACAGTGTTCTCGATTCGGGAATCAAACTGAACCGCCTGACCCAATGGCTGAGCCGCCGTTTCTGATTCCCAGACTTGCCAACAAAGAACACCTCCTGTGAAGAACAACATAATGATGCTGATACGTAATGTTTTTTTCATGGCGAGGCTCCACTGAGTCACTGTTAACCAATGTGTCATTGTTGACAAACTCCCGTCGCGACAGGAATCAGTTATTTCACGGGGTGTATTTCGTAGTCATCTCGCTCGTGGCTTGCGTTTAATAACAATCGAATCACGCGCAGAGTCCGTTCAGGGCGAACGCCGTCCTCCAGGATCACTTCGACTCGACTGATTTCGTAGGAAGTCGCCTCAAACGCCCCGGCTCTGTGAAGGATTTGATCGTCTCCAAAGCGAGATTTCATAGTGGTGATCGGAATCCAGACAGATTGACCGAACTCCCGACCGGTGTCTTTCACAACTCCCACGATCAGAAAATAATCCTGTCCAATTTTGAGATTACGTCCGATCGCCTCTGAGATTCTCTTGCCGAAGAGATCCCGAGCGACACCTTCACCAATCACGGCAATGTTCTGATGAGTGACGATATCTTTCTTTTTCAAAAATCGCCCTTCGAAATTCTGGGGAGAAATCTTCCGAGAAAATTCCTGAGTGGTTCCGTGGATTTCGGCCTCGGAATTTCGGTCCGCATAACGGACTTGCGTCTGGAACGACCGGACTGGGATGACCGCCGCAACGCCCGGAAGCAGTCTTTCAAAACTGTTGACGTCTTCGCGCGTCACGCCGTATCGATTGATGAACGAGGACTGCGAAGAATTCAGCTTCACACTCTCAATCACAATCCGTTGCGGGGCTTCCTGAGCGGTACAATGCGGAGAATCAACGAACAACGCGATTGCGAAAATGGAACCAGACAGGATCAGGAGAGAACGATTTATCACCGGCAATCTCACTTACTTAGTTCGAAGAGGCGTCTTATAAAGACGACGCGATCATTATCGTGAGTCTACGCGAAATCTCACACCATCTCCAATTTTCTTTGAAATCCTCAAATACGCCGATCGATCAATGCAAAAGATCCTTTGAGCCAATCGACTAACGAAATTGAATTCTGTTTGGAGGCGCGCATCACAATGCATTCTTCGACGACGTCTCGATCTTGGAGAAACCACAATTGGATGAGCGACATGGTAAATTATCCTTTGTTTATAGTTGACGGGCGGATAGTATAAAGAGTCCTGGATTCACCACATGCCTGGATGAGGATGAAGAAATGCGACTTATCAAATTCGCAGTGATGGCGTCGATCGCGGTACTTTACTTCGATTCCTGTGAGGCCGCTCAGAAACTTCCTGTTCCCTCCGAACAGGAGCAATCGACCGCTCAAAAAACGATCGACTCCACTTACAGGAACGCATTTCGCGCGTCGAGAACCTCGCCGCAAAAAAATGCCCTTGCAACTCAACTGATGAATGAAGCGGCTTCTTCACAATCCCCCGCAAATCGGTTTGCTTTGTATATGACTGCAAAAGACCTCTATGTCGATGCAGACCAGCACCACAACGCCATCAAGGTTTTGAAGAAAGCCGAGACCGATTTCTCGTTTGATGGGACCGAGCAAATCAAAGAAGTTTTGATTGATGCCGGTCGAGCGCGAGTCGATGCCTTTGGTCGTTATCTGATTTCCTACGACTATCGGGAGGCGGTATTAAATTCGCTTCAAGATGGCGATCTCAAACTGGCGGAAACGCTCGCTGAGCATGCTGAAGATTCCGCTCGCAACTCCCGAAACAAAGAACTTTTAGACGCCGCAAAGCAACTGGTCAACGGAGTGGAAAATTTCGCTGAACAACAGGAGAAATTAGATGCTCTTCGTGACACGCTTAAATCCAACCCAGGCGATCCAGCGGCGAACCTGGAAGTTGGTAAATACGTCTGTCTCATAGAACAGAACTGGCAAGAAGGTTTGAAACTCCTGCAAAAATCAGGAAATCTGCAGTGGTCATTAATCGCCGGTACAGAACTCGCGGAGAGTCCCAATGCCTTGAAAGCAGGTGATGTGTGGTGGGAAGTTGCGGAAACACTTCCCGAAATCTATCAAATGCTGGCTCAACGCCGAGCTGCCTACTGGTACGATCAAACTTTGGAGACGTTGACCGGAATCGAACAAACAAAAGTCGAACAAAGACTCGCGTCACTCAATCCTCAGGTGAAGGTGACGGGAATGGCAGCCCGACCGAACCAATTCCAAACGAGACTGGCGAACGATCGGCATAAAGGTTCTGCCGCCTCAGCGGTTAACACAGAGAACAACATCTACTTTCTTGAACTACGCAAGGCTCAAAAACTGAATGCACTGAGGCTCCGGTTTAATGCAGAGATGTCTGGAGAAGGTAGAAGCCACGGCAATATCTCCCTCAGTCTCGATGGCGAGACCTGGTTCAAAGTTGGGGATTGGTCAACGGAAAGCTGCCAACGCGCGGCAAATTTTGCAAACTGGAACGAGATTGTCCTCCAGGCAAGCGATCTTCTGACCATCGAACGCATGGCCGTCAAATTTGATTACACCGGCGGTTCACACGGGTTATACATCTACGAGGTCGATCTGGTTCAATAATGAATGTTGAGATAAAATTCCTTGGCGTGAGCCCACTTCTTCTTGCCACTCGTGTCGTCGGGAATCCATCAGCGAAATCCGCGTCATCCGCGGTCTCACAATTTTTGGATTTTTTGATTCCTGATTTTGGAACGGTGCTTGGCCTCTTGTGCTCACGCCACCCGTTTCATCCGTGTTCCTTGACCTCTTTGCGTTTCTCTGCGTCTCATTGACTTTGCGTCAAACACAATGGTCCGCCAAGTGAGCCCTT
This sequence comes from Planctomycetaceae bacterium, assembly GCA_014762625.1. GTDB lineage: Bacteria > Planctomycetota > Planctomycetia > Planctomycetales > Planctomycetaceae > JABURQ01. The sequence continues at coordinate 48,645 of JABURQ010000204.1, forward strand.
CAGATCTGCGGTCATCCGTTGGATCGGCGTCATCGGCGTTCCAATTGTTCTACCCCTCTCAATCACTGGCGAACAAGTCGCCAGTGCCACCCAAGTTTGGTCTTGTTCTCGGACTCGTACCAAAGTTAGCGTTCGGGGGTTATTCGATTTTGGATTTTTGATTTCCGATTTTGGAATCCGGAATTCCAGATCGCGATCTTTGACAATTTGAATTTTATTAGTTGTTCTTGGTCAGTAGTTAGTTGCCAAGAAGAAACTAGAAACTGGCAATCAGCAACTAGAGAAAGACAAGGAGGTCACATCACTGATATCTGTCTCCTGAATCCTGTTTCCCGACTCCTCGCGTCCCAAACAGTCGTTGTAGGTCGGGTTAGCCGAGCGC
>JABURQ010000031.1 GCA_014762625.1 Planctomycetaceae bacterium
TATCTCCTCGGTCGTGGACTCGTGGAGCCGGTGGACGACATGCGAGCCACGAACCCGCCCACCAACGTCGCCCTGATGGAAGCGCTCACCGATCACTTCATCGAGAGCGGATTTGATATCAAACAATTGATTCGGACCATCATGACGAGTCGGCTCTATCAACTCAGTTCCCAACCGACTCCGGAAAACCTCGCCGACACCAAGTTCTACAGCCACTATCTCGTCAAACGCATTCCCGCCGAGCCGTTGCTGGATGCAATCGACCAGGTGACCGGCGATCCGACCAAATTCCGCAATCTTCCCCCTGGAACGAGGGCGATCGATTTGCCGGATGCCGAATATCCCAACTACTTCTTGAATACGTTCGCCAAACCGCGCCGGGTTTCGGTCTGCGAATGCGAACGGATGCCCGATGAAAACCTGTCTCAGGCTTTGCACACACTCAACGGGGATATCCTCACGAGTAAAATTGCTTCCGGCAAAGGTCGCGTCGCCGAACTTCTGAAAGAGAAAGCCGAAAACGATGAAATGGGAAATGACCAGATAATCGAGAAGATTTATCTGGCGGCGCTGAACCGCTATCCGACTTCCGAGGAACAATCCGCCGTCCAGGAATTTCTGAAAACCTATCCGAGTGAAAAAGAATGCTTTGAAGATTTGCTCTGGGCGTTAATCAATTCCAAAGACTTCCTGTTCGTACATTGATCCTGTCGCAACCGCGTCCGATCTGATCATGTGACGGAGAATTACCGATGAATCGCTATCTCATTCTGCTGTTGACCGTGAGTTGTGGGCTGCTGATCCGTACGGAATCAACCGACGCACAGACCAGTTACCCGATGATCATGTCCCTCTCGCCGAACTCCGCGCAAATCGGGCAAACCTCCGAACTGACCATTCAGTCGCGCTACGATCTCTCGGGAACGCGCCGCATCTGGATCTCGGGAGAGGGAGTCACCGCCGAGCCGATTCATCCGGAAGTCAAAGAAGGCGAGAAACCGAAATCGACAACCTCCCTGAAAATCAAAGTGACGGTCGCTCCCGACGCTCAAACGGGCGTCCGGGAATTTCGGCTCTCTACGGTGAACGGTGCCTCCACGATCGGTCAAATGGTCGTCGTCCGGGATCCGGTGGTCGTCGAAACGAAAGACAACAACACTCGCGAAACCGCCTCAGTCGCCACCTTACCGGCCACGATGTGTGGGGCGATCGAACGCAACGAGGATCTCGACTTTTTCAAATTCACCGCCGAAGCAGGCCAAACCGCCTGCTTCCACGTCAGATCGCAACGACTCCAGGACAAAATCCACGACCTCCAACAGCATATCGATCCCATTTTGTTTCTGCGGAACTCGTCCGGCTCTACGATCGCCTCTTCCGATAACCATTTCTTCGGCGATCCGTTTATCTGCCACACGTTCAAGCAAGCGGGAGACTATTACCTCGAAATTCGCGACGTGCGGTACACCGGCAACAAATATTGGGAGTACTGCATCGAGTCGAATAGTCGTCCGTTCGTCAGCAACGTCCACCCGCTCGGAGTTCCGGCAGGTCAGGAAACAACCTTGGAACTGATCGGATTTAATCTCCCCGATCAAACACAAGTCACCTGGACGGCTCCCGCAGACGCGAAAGGCGCGATGCAAGTCGAACTGCCGCTCGCGGAGGGCGTGACGAACCCGGCCCCCGTGTACGTCACCTCGTTGCCGACCGTTCTGGAAGCCGCCCCCGAACAACAGGTCTCACTGCCGGCCGCGGTGAGCGGTCGTATCGCCGCAGAAAAGGAAATCGATCGCTATCGATTCACCGCAAAGAAGGGAGATAAATGGACGTTCGAGGTGAAAGCGCGACGCCACGGCTCAGCGCTCGACCCGATCATTCGGATTCTCGATGCCGACGGCAAACCGCGCGGCGAAAATGATGACTTCAGTCTCTATAAACGGACCTATGCCGACTCGCGTCTGGAAAACTGGACGGCTCCCGCCGACGGGGAGTACGTCATCGAGATTCGCGACCTGCATTTACGAGGCGGTGAAGATTACGTCTACCTGATCGAAGCCACCCAACCCGAACCTTATTTTGAGCTCTATCTCGATACCGACAAAACACAAATCACGCCGGGTGGATGGGGTGTGTTGTTCGCGAATGTCGTGCGGAAGAATGGATTTACCGGAGGCGTACAATTGCACGTAGACGGCCTTCCGGAAGGTGTGACCGCTTCCGCAGGACGTGTCTTGCCCGGAAAACCGACCGCCGGCTGTATCGTTTTCCACGCCCCCAAAGACATTCAAGTCGATATGTGGAATATCGATGTCTGGGGAACGGCGGAAGTTCCGATGGGCGACGATCAGCAACCGATCGAACTGGTTTCCACCGCCACTACCTATCAGGAAATCTATCAGCCGGGTGGGGGCCGCGGTCACTGGCCCGTCCTGACACACACCATCGCCACTACCGAACCGGGCGATATTCTATCGCTCTCGATCGATACGAACGAAGTCGTGCTGAAACCGGGCGAGTCGAAAAAGATTGAAGTGACGATCGAGCGTGCCGAAGGATTCGACAAGAACGTTACGTTAGACATTCTGTTTCAGCATCTGGCTCGACCGTTTGCCGACACGCTTCCTCCGGGGGTCGCGATGGACAAAAAGAACAGTAAGATTGTTTTGGCAGGAAAAGACTTAACAGGTCACATCACTCTCAAAGCCGACGACAACGCCACGCCCGCCGAGAATCAACAGGCGGCGATCATGGCGAATATCGCTCTCAACTTCGTGATGAAATGGACCTACAGCAGCGAACCGATCTCCGTCACCGTGCTCCCGAAAGAATAGCAGGAATCTATCCCGCGATCCTTCATCGTCGGGAATCCTACTTGTCGAGCGGGATTTCCAACTGGTTCACGACCGGCTTGACGGTTTTCTGGTGCTCGGCGACCAGTTTCCGAATTTCTTCGATCACTTCGGGATGCTCGTCGGCGATGTTGTATTTCTCCGACGGATCGTGCAGCAGGTGATAGAGCTCGGGAACCTCATGTACTTCCCGCGCGGGTGGACCGTAGGCTCCCTGCGTGATGAAGTGCGCTTTCCACGGTCCCATACGAGCGGCGTAGACCTGTTCCCCGCGATAATAAATCAGCGATTCTCGGGGGGACGGGCCCGTTCCGAAGAGAGCCGGACGCAAGTCGAGTCCGTCCACCACGCGATCTTTCGGCAGCTCGGCTCCACCCAGCAGCAAACAGGTCGAATACAAATCGAGTGTGGAAGCGAGTTCGGTCGAAACCTGACCGGCGGGAATTTTGCCCGGCCACCAGCCGATCCCCGGTTCTCTCATCCCGCCTTCCCAGGTGGATCCTTTCCCCTCTCGCAGTAACCCGGCGGAACCGCCGTGAGTCTTGAACGGCAACCAGGGACCGTTATCGCTGGTGAAGAAAACGAAGGTGTTCTCGTCGAGATCGAGGTCGCGGAGCGTGTTCATAATCTCTCCGACCGTGTCATCGATTTCCTCGACCACATCGCCGTAAAGACCTCGTTTGCTGTGTCCTTGGAATTCCTTCGATCGAAAGAGCGGCACGTGAGGCAGATTGTGCGGGAGATAGATGAAGAAGGGTTGTTCCTGATTCTGTTTGATGAAATCGACCGCGTGCTGACCGTAACGTTTGGTAATGGTGGTTTGGTTGGCGGGTTGTTCGACGACTTTCTTGTCCTTCATCAGCGGGACATTCCAGTATTCCACTTTCGGATCCCAAAAGGAATTTCGACCTTTCGGGGCACTCGGAACGCGATCCATGTCATTGGAATAGGGAATGCCAAAATAGGTGTCGAAGCCGTTACTCGTCGGTAGGAACTGGGGTAAGTGCCCCAGATGCCATTTCCCGAAGCACGCGGTCGCATATCCCTGTGCTTTGAGAGCTTCCGCCAACGTTACTTCGGACGCCGGTATCCCTCCCCCCGAATTGGGGAACAGCACGCGTCGCTTGTCGCTGCACATGCCGCTGCGGATCGGATAACGCCCCGTCATCAATCCTGCGCGACTGGGAGTACAGACGCTCGCCGCCACATAAAATTGAGTGAAGCGAATCCCCTCGCTCGCCATCCGATCGAGGTTTGGCGTCTTGATGGTGGGATGTCCGTAGCAACCGAGATCGCCGTACCCCAGATCGTCCGCGAAGATGATCACGATATTCGGAGGAGTATCCGCCGCCTGCGAACGATTTGTCAAAAGTACAACAGCAGCCAGCAAACAGAGGATTCGAGCACACATAAAAGGGGACCTCACCAAAGGGAACGACAGCAGTTTAATAAGTGGTGTCGTTTGAGTTTAGGGAAATTCAAGTCGGGGAATCCAGCCTGAATTCACCAGTTTTTTGCGGAACTGCCTGTGGCGCAAACCATTTCCACGCTGATGTTCTGATTGTGAAGAAAATGCTTCAGGCGCGGAGCGTCAACAACCGATGAATCTTTTGTACGAAGGTTTCGTGAAGAGACCTGTGGAGACAATCAGACACTACGAATGTGATGGGATGTCGATCGGGGCTCGCGCTGAAGCTCTCGTTCGGTCATTAAGACATCATGGGGCAGAAAGGCGACTTCATGTCGGGCAACGATTCTCCTTCGGGGCAGTTTTGGCGTGCCGATCAACCTTCTCATCCGCTGGGAATCGATCGTCCTCAAGAGATCTCCTCGGACTCCGGTCCTTCTCAGGGTGACTACACGATTCCAGCGGGAGAGTTGATCGATCAGATTCAGAGAACTGCCCTGCTGCTGAAAACCCGTTTGGCCGATCATTTCCAAAGCTTCGGCCTGAATGAAATTCGCTACACCGTGATGAAAATGGTCCACGACTCGGCCCCTCACGGTTGCTCGCAAACCGACCTGGCGGACGCTCTCAATCAGTCTGAATCGAGTATCAGTACGCTGGTCGAGCGGATGAGAACCGACAACCTGATCTATCGTCTGCGCTCGAAACTCGATCGCCGCAAACGCGTTCTGATTCTGACCGAAAGCGGTCAATCGATCCTCTCGCAAATTGAAACCTGCCACGCTCAACGTCTCGAAGAAATGATGAGAAACTTCGGGCCCGAACAACGACGACAACTGAGCGAGATGCTGAATCAATTGATGCAACATATCGAAGCCAAATCACCGGGCATTCCCACCGACGCGGGACACGAGTTGAAGGCGCCTCACCTGTCTCAAAATCGGTCCGGAATCAACAATCCTTCCTCGAAGCCTCGTTAACTGCCGACTTCCGACTCTGATCGTTTTCCCGAGTCCCTCTCTCCCGAGAACTCGGCCCTGTTCCAAACCAAATTCTGTCAGACTGAACTCCTGATGAATCAACACTCTCAACAACTTCGACTCGCCGCGAGCCTGCTGGGAACGCTCTGTCTGTTGGTGGTGATGTCGGGATGTTCCCGAAAATTCTGGCGGGAACAGGCCGATCACGATTCGTACGAACTGATCGCAGAAAAGATGAGCGATCCCGATTGGGAAGTGCCGCGGATGGATATCACTCCCGACCCGCGCAGCCGGTTCTACGACCCCTTCGACCCCGACCATGCTCCGCTCCCTCCCGACGACGCCGCCGCGAATGAATTCCTGCACGAAGTGGGAGGCTGGAAAGGGTATAAGAGCTGGCATAAGTTCGGTCGCGCCTTCAGCGTGGAAAACCCCCACTGGCTCGAGAATCTCGCCGGGGGCAATGAAGAAAACAAAATTCTGCAAACCTCGGCGGAAGGGACCGTCAGTCGGCAAGCGGAACTTTCCGACCTCAATCTGGGAGAGTTGATTGAACTCTCTTACATCCACAACAGAGATTACCAGACGGAAGTGGAGAACGTGTATCTCCAGGCTCTCGACGTCAGCGAAGAACGTTTTGCATTTAATGTCCGCTACCTCCGCACCCCCGGTGCCAGCGGTTCCACTCCCAGTTACAGCCTCAATGGAGAGACGGTCCCCGAAGGTCGAAACTCGCTGGGCTTCGGCTCAGGACTCGGCATCTCTCAGGTGCTGCCCACCGGAGCTCAATGGGCGCTGGAAATGACGAACAACACGCTGTGGGTCTTTTCGGGAGGCTCCGGCTCCTCCGCTAGCGCGATCTCCTACTCGCTCGTCCAGCCGCTAATGCGAAACGCGGGACGCAAAGTGGGACTGGAAAACCTCACGCTCAGCGAACGCCAACTGCTGTATGCGGTGCGGGATCTGGCACGGTTTCGCAAAGTCTTTTTCGGCAATGTGGCCGGAAGTCGAGGTTACCTCGGCCTGTTACAACAGCAACAAGAAATCTCCAACCAGAGAGACAACATTCAACGCCTGGAACGTCGCGTGGAGGAATTAACGATCCTCGCTTCCAAGGGACGTGAGGGACAAGGAGAAGTATTCGACCTCAACATCGCCCAGCTGGCCTCACGGTTGACCAGCCAACGCAACAGATTGCGACAATCGGAAATTCAACTCCAGGACCGTTACGACAGTTTCAAGATCTCGCTGGGCCTCCCGCCCGACCTGACCTTTTCGATCGACTCCACGCCGCTCAAAAGGTTTGAATTGATCGATCCACAGGTCCTGGAAATGGAACTGCGAGTTTATCGATTTAAAGGCTTGAACTGGGGCGATTTGGATCCTCCCGAACCCGCAGATCCCGATGCCGAGAATCTGCTCCCGAATCGGGAAGAAGAAAACGAGCCGCTCGAACCACGCGTGGAACTGCCGGACGAAGAGTATCATCGCCGAGCCAAGTTGCTTCGCAAGCTATACGATGATGTCATCGAAATTGTGATTGGAAACATCCAGAAGGACTTCGATGAACTGGATCGCATCAGCGAACAACGCATGGCCGATATGACTCCCGAGGAAGTCCAACGGTTCCAGGAAGATATCCAGCGCGACAAGCAACAATTCAATGATGCCCAGGAGAAGCTCAACGACCTGCTGGAAGTGGATCCCAAGGATCCGGAAAAAGGGGCCTTCGAACAGATTGAGATCCTGCTCGATTCCCCCGAATTGACCACGGAAGACAAAAAAGCGATCTACGACCTCGGGTCGCACATTTACGATGAACTTTATAAGACCATTCAGAATCTGGAAGTGATTCAGGTCAATCAGCGCGTGGAAACGATTCTCCTCGAACCCTTCGATCTCTCCCTGGAAGAAGCGATTCAAATCTCACTCGAAAACCGACTCGATTTGAAAAACAGTCTCGCTATTCTGAACGACAGTCGACGAGCCGTAGAAATCGCCGCCAACAATCTGGAAGCGGGATTGAACGTTCGCGTCGAGGGAGACGTGCGAACTCCGAACGGCAGCAATAATCCGGTCGACTTCCGCGGATCCGCCAGCAGTTATCGAGCGGGGATCGAATTCGATACGCCACTCGATCAACTTCAAGAGCGGAATGCTTACCGCTCCGCTCAAATCCGGTATCAACGAGCTCGTCGCGCCTATATGGCGGCGGAAGATGCCATCAAACAGGACGTTCGCCAGGCCTGGCGACAACTCCAGGTGCTCAAACTCAACTTCGAGACGGCTCGGCGATCGATCCGACTGGCGGCGATTCAGCTCGATGCGGCCGTGGAATCGTCCAGAGATCCGCGTCAGGCCGGAGGATCGGGCGGACAGGGACTTAATTTGCTAAATGCATTGAATTCTGTGCTAGATGCCCAGAACCAATTCATAGGTATCTGGGTTCAATACCAAGATAATCGTATCAACATTTACCGGGATATGGGTATAATGGAGATCGACGACCGGGGATTATGGGACGATCGGTTCTATCAGGAGCTGGCAAATCCCGGCGTTGAACCCCCAAAAATCACTCCAGACAGTACTGAACCTAAGCCATTTCCCGATTCCGCCATGGAATGGGGGAAGGAAGTGGATACGAGTTCGCTCTCTGACCGATCAGAAGCGAAGTCGATGTCTGCCTTGAGTTTACCCCCCTTGCCCGGGCCTCCACAGCCTGTCTGGATTCGAGAGGCGGAGCCTCTCTTTAAGACACCCAAAACAACACAAACCCGTCCGAGAAAAGGACTTCCCGACGGATCATCCTCCCAACACACAGCCCGTCATCCCGTGACGAACGTCGAGGAACTCCGTAATGCTCAAACATCACCGCCAGATTCCGACGCACTCGAAATTCAGATCGACTCTGCAGAGTGGAAGCTCCCCATCGTTCGATAAGTCCTTTTCTGTAAAAGGTTTATCATCTCGTAGCGGTGTTGCTTACGTGAAAATTATCGTCGCTCTGCTCGTCGTCTCAAGCGTGATCGGCGGCATTGTGGTCATGCAAAACGAAGAACTGTCACAGAAGTTCTTCCCTGAAGAAGTCGATCTTTCGCAATTCGCTACCAAAGAAGTCGAAAAAGCGTCGTTCAAAATCACGGTGGAAGCGGCCGGGACTGTAGATAGTAGCCGGAATGCAACTTTATCGAGTGAAGTCGAAGGAACGACGACCATCATCTCGATCGTGTCGGCGGGAACGATGGTCGAAGAACCGCTTCGTGCGAAGACATCAACCGATCCCGAGGTGCAAACAATTGTCCACGAAATCAAAAACATGAGTTCCGGGACACCGACGATCGTATTAAAAGAGTATCAGGTCGAGATGCAGAAAAATGAGCTGACTGGGGAAATGGAGGAGGCTGGGCGGACCTTTCTCCGGGATATCGAGCTCAATTACCAACTCACCGATCTCTCCGAAGTGGTCGTCAAAAAGGGGGACGAGGTGGAAGACGGTGATATTCTCATTGGAGATTTGGTCTGCGAACTTGATTCCGCCACGTTAGTGGACAACGAAAAACAACAGCAGATTTCCGTCACGCAAGCCGAAGCCGACCTCGAAAAAGGCATCAAAAACGTTGAAATTCAGATCGCCCAGAATGAAAGCGATATCGCTTCCGCTTCACTGGCTATGAAGCTGGCGAAACTGGACCTCGTGAAGTATCAGGAAGGGGAATACGTCCAGGAAACCGAGCGGATCCAGGGAGAAATCCAGCAGGCCCGCGAAGAACTGGCGCGTGCGAAAGAGCAATATCAGTTTACCAAACGGGTTGCCCGGAAAGGTTACAAAAGCCAGGACGACGTGAAAGCAGACGAACTCGCCGTTCTGAAAGCGGAATTGCAACTCAAAGTGAAGCTCAAGGAACAGGACGTCCTCCAGGATTTCACCAAAGAGCGAACGGTCGCCGAACTGCTGGAAATGAAGGATGAATCCGCGCGACAACTCGAACGTGTCAAACTCGCGGGAGAAGCGGCGTTGGACCAGTACAAAGCGGAAGTCGCGTCGCGAAAACTCTCCTACAACGTTCAGCTCGCTCAGTTGGAACGACTTCGCGAGCAGATCAAAGCCTGTCAAATGATTGCTCCCCAGGCAGGCCAGGTGGTCTACGCGATGGAAGCCTCCCGACGTAGCGAACCGAGTATCGTCGAAGAGGGGATGACAGTTCGGGAACGACAGAAACTGATCACGCTTCCCGATATGTCGGCGATGAAAGTCGATGCCAAAATCCACGAATCGAAAATCAGTGACGTGAAAGTCGGATTACCTGTCGTCATTCGCATCAATGCGATCCCCGGCTATGAATACGAAGGAGTTCTGGATTCCGTCTCCTCCGTTCCGTTGCCCGGAAGCTGGCCGAACTACGATCTCAAACAATACGAAGCGGTCGTGAAGATTGTGGAAGACGGCCCGATGCTGAACCAACTGAAACCGGGGATGTCGGCCAACATCGAAATCATCGTCGAAGAATCGAGCGAAGAACTCCTTCAGATTCCTGTCCAGGCGGTCGTCGATGTCGGGCAAGTCTATTACGCCTGGGTGCTGACTGAAAAAGGCCCGGAACCGCGCGAAATTAACCTGGGACGTTCGAACGATGTGAAATTTGTTGTTGAGAACGGATTGGAAGCAGGGGAGGAAGTCATTACCAACCCGCGAACCCACTTTGCGGAACAAATCGTCAAACTCGAAGCGAAATATGCCAAGAAGAACGCTCGCGATCGAGAACGATCCGAATCGGAAGATTCTGGAAACAAACAAGCCAAGTCCGGCAAACCGGCTCCGGGTTCCCCCCCCAACGGAGAGAAAACCGCCTCCAACCAAGGATCGGGAGGCTTCGATCCCGCCGCCATTTTCGCCAGACAGGATAAGGACAAAAACGGCGTTCTCGAAGGGGACGAAATCTCCGGTCGGATGCGTGAAAACCTTTCACGAATCGATGCTAACTCCGATGGCAAAGTCACCAAAGCCGAGTTTACACAGACGGCACGACGCGCAGCCAACGGAGGACAACGTCCCGGAGGGCCGAACGGCGGCTCTCAGGGAGCGGCGGAAGAATGAGCAAAATAGCCGAGTCGGTCGAATTTGCCGCTCAGGTGATCGACCTACATAAACACTACTATCTGGGTGAGATCACCGTGCATGCCCTCCGCGGCGTGAACCTGAATTTTCCGCGCGGAGATTTCGTCGCCATCATGGGTTCCTCCGGAAGCGGCAAAAGTACGCTGTTGAATCTCCTCGGAGCGTTGGATCGCCCGACGGGAGGACAATACATTCTCGGCGGTCACGACGTCTCAAAAATGACCGACAACCAACTTTCCGACATTCGGAATCGTCTGATCGGCTTTATCTTCCAATCGTACAACCTCATCCCGCAATACACCGTTCTCGAAAATATTGAAGTCCCACTGCATTACCGGGCGTCGCGTCGAGCCATCGACAGCGAGGATCGGGACCGTTGCGAGCATCTGGGTAAACTGGTCGGTCTCGACGGTCGGCTCGATCATAAACCGTTCCAACTTTCCGGGGGACAACAACAGCGCGTCGCCATCGCCCGCTCGCTGGTTAATAACCCTGAAATCATTCTGGCCGACGAACCGACCGGGAACCTCGACTCCAAAACCGAGGAAGAGATCATGCAAATTCTGCTCGATCTGAATGCGGAAGGGCGAACCATCATCATGGTGACCCACGAGGATAACGTCGCGGAACTCGCCAAACGTCAAATCCATATGAAGGACGGAACCGTCGCCGGAGAAGGTATCTTCCGAGGCTGATAGACACTCACTGACCTAGACTTATTCACTCGATCTCAAATCCGATATGTTTCGACTGTTCAGAACCATCAATCTGGCAATCAAAAGCCTGCTGCTGCATAAGCTGCGGTCCGCGCTGACGATGTTGGGAATTGTGTTCGGCGTGTTCTCCGTGATCGCCATGTTGGCCATCGGTGAAGGAGCCTCCAAACAGGCCCAGGATCAGGTTCTCGAACTGGGGGCGACCAACATCATCGTCCGCAGCGTCAAACCGCCGCAGCAAACTTCCTCGAACTCATCCGGCAACAGCTCTTTTATTTTGCGATACGGCCTCCTTCGCGACGACTTGAAACTCCTTTCCAAAGAGAACATTCCCGCCATCAAGCGATCCGTTCCCATCCGCGAGGTCAATTCGGAAGTCCGTTATCGCCATCGAGAAATGAATTGCCGAATCGTCGGCTGCACCGCCGGTTACTACGAAACCAACAACCTGAATCTACGCGACGGTCGGTTCATCACCGAACACGATCAGGATAAAATCGATACGGTAGCGGTCATTGCTTCCGAAGTTGCCGAAACGTTATTTCCCGGAGAAGACCCCATCGGCAAATCGATCCAGGTCAAAGGGGAATACTACGAAGTCCGGGGCGTGACGCGGACTCGCGGAGCGACCGCCGCCATCGGCGGTTCACTCGCCGGGCAAGACTACAACAAAGACGTCTACATCCCCCTCCGCACGATGCAGGTTCGGATGGGAGATGACAACATCCAACGTCAACAAGGCTCTTTCAGTGCCGAGTCAGTCCAACTCCATCAAATCACCCTGCAGTTGGAGGGGGATGAGAAGAAAGAAGCCGAAGACATCGTGATCCCGGTCTCGGAAGTGGTTCGCGAAACGATGCGTATCAATCACAAAGACACCGACGACTGGGCGATTATCGTCCCCATGGAACTCCTCGAACAAGCCAAACAGATTCAGTTGATCTTTAATCTGGTGCTCGGTTCGATCGCCGCGATCTCTCTGGTCGTCGGCGGGATCGGCATCATGAACATCATGCTGGCGACCGTGACGGAGCGGACGCGGGAAATCGGTGTGCGTCGTGCTCTCGGTGCTCGCCAACGCGATATCATCGAGCAGTTTCTCGTCGAAACGATTGTGCTTTCGGGAGTCGGCGGAGCGATCGGTATGCTGCTCGGCTGGCTGACTCCGCAAATCTTTTCCGTCACTCAAACGGTCTTCGATATGTTCTCCTCCGAAGCGGTCGAAATCGACTCCGGCTTCAATAACATGTTCGCCGACCTCACTCCCGACGTCCAACCCTGGACCTTAGGTCTCGCATTCGGGATTTCCGTCGGTATCGGGATTATCTTTGGTGTTTATCCCGCGATGGCCGCCGCTCGACTCGACCCGATCGAAGCACTCCGCCACGAATAACTTTCCCCTTTTCAGGTCTCCGTCGAACTTCTACACTTCCCGGACCAAAACGGTTACGGATGAAGGATCGACTCATGCATTGCGATGCAGTGATTTTCGGCGGAGGAATCGCCGGTCTCTGGTTACTCGACGAATTACGACGCGGCGGATACTCGGCGATTCTGCTCGAAAGCCGTGCGCTGGGAAGCGGTCAAACCGTCGCCTCGCAGGGGATCATTCACGGCGGTCTCAAATATACCCTGTCGGGAATGTTAACTCGTTCCGCGTCCAACATCAGCGAGATGCCCCTCATCTGGCGCGACTGTTTCGCGGGAACGTCGCAACCCGATCTCTCAGACACCATACTACGCTCCCAGTACTGTTATCTCTGGAGGACGCAATCGCTCACTTCCCGACTGGGAATGATTGGAGCGAAAGTCGGCCTGCGGGTGGCTCCGGAAAACCTGGCGGAAACTGAAACCCCTCCCGTCCTGCAAGGCTGTCCGGGGACTGTCGCCAAACTCCCCGAACAGGTGATGTCTCCCCCCTCTCTGATCAACAATCTCTATTCCCGAAATCGTAACCGGATTCTGAAGTACGATGCGGAGTCCGGTTGCGTATTCAAATTCGAGAAGCCGGGACGAATCCAACAGATCCACCTGATTCAATCCGATTCAGAAACTCTGAAGCTCACACCCGACAACGTCATTTTTACCGCCGGGAAAGGGAACGCCGCGCTGCGGGAAAGAGCCGGACTTACCTCTTCCGCGATGCAACTCCGTCCGCTTCATATGGTCATGGTGCGCGGGAACCTACCCGAATTTAACGGCCACTGCGTGGACGGCTCCAAGACGCGCGTCACCATCACCACCGATCGTAATATTCGAGGTGAAACCGTCTGGCAAATCGGAGGACAGGTGTCCGAAGTGGGCGTCGAGATGGAGCCGGAAGAGCTCATCAACCACACACAACAGGAACTAGCTGAAGTCCTCCCCGCCCTATCACAGGACGGGCTCCAGTGGGGCACGTATCGCGTCGATCGAGCCGAACAAAAAACATCGGGCGGAAAACGCCCTGAATCGTTCGGCATCAAGAAAGATGGAAACACACTGACCGTCTGGCCGACCAAGCTCGTGTTAGCTCCGGTGGTTGCGGAAACCATTCTTCCGAAGATCACCCACACTGCCGACTGGTCGGACGCCGAACAGGAACGTCTGGCAAATTGGTCGAAGCCGGCGGTTGCTCTACCGCCGTGGGAAATCCCCGGCAATTGGCTTACCCCCGCGCTGCGTCGTTCGGCCTGAGCTCACCGTTCGTCAGTTAATCGGTTGCGACCCGCGGAGATACGCAAACAGATCGCGAATCTCCTGATCGGACATCTTCGAGAGCAACCCTTCAGGCATCAGCGATTTCTTTTGCGGCACCATCTCTTCGATTTCATCGCGTGAGACCGTGATCGATTGCCCGTCCGCACTGCGAATCACCACCACTCGGTTGTCCTGATCGGCGAGAAAACCGTTCAAGACGCGACCGTCATCGGTGATGACCGAGACCGTCTCGAACCCTTCCCGAATCTCGGCGGATGGATTCACCACGTTGAGTAAAATCCGCAGCGTGTCGTCCCTTTTGTACGAGGTGAGATCGGGACCGATGCGGCCCCCTTCTCCGTACAGCAGATGACATTTGCCGCAACTGTTCGTAAACAGGACTTTTCCTTTGTACGGATCGCCGGAGTCTTCCGCGATGAGTGTCGAGACTTTCTGAATCTGCTGCTGCATCTCGGCGGAGGAGGCTCCTTCGAGGCTCTCCCAGTGTTTCTTGATCAGGTTGCCGATTTGTAGGTCGTTGAAGATCGTCATTTTGCGGACGACATCCAGCGACACCGATTCCTTGTCGATCTGGCCGCGATCGATCGCTTCGAGCAGCAGTCGGCTCCAGGTTTTGCGACTTGAGAGAACCGCTTGGGCGATCTCGCGTGCGTCATCGGAAAAGTCGGGATAACGTTCAACAATCGTGGTTCCAATTTCGGGAGCGGAATAATTCTGCAGCGCGGAGAGCGTCGCTCCGGTCAGTTCGGCATCGGTACTCGATTTCAGCAACTCCAGCAGTACCGGCAAGGCGGACTCCTGTTTCACTTCGCCGAAGGTCTTCACCAGTTCGACGCGATCTGCTCGAGAAGTTTTCGGATCGGCGACTTTCTTCAACCCGTCAGCAATCGCCTCGGGATTCCCCTGGCGAATCTGCAGGGCCAGAGAGCCTCCGCCCGCTTTCGTCAACGCGGCCGTCAGCTCCTGAGGCAAGCCGGAAAGAGAACGTCCCTTAAACGCTTCCTCAAAACCAGCCAGAAGTTTGTCGCGTGAAGAATCATTCGGGGCTAATTCCAGCAAGCGAGCCGCGAGAATCAATTCCTGGCGCGTGCCCGACAATGCGAAGCGTCGCATGAGACGCTCGGCGATCGTTTCCGCCACGATCCGTTGGTTCCAGAAATCATCATTCTCAAACAGATCGACCACCTGTCGCCCCGCCTCGACCGATTTGTCTTCCAGCGCCCACCACAACAAGAGCGGAAGATGGATGTCGTCGGCGTCTTCGTCGTGAGTCAGCAGGTTGGCAATGATCGGTAACGCCTGCTCCGCCGGCAGTCGCTTCGCCGAACAGGCAAGCTGACTGCGGACTTCGATGTTTGGTTCCGTTCGCGCCAGATCGGCGAATTTATAGGCCAGCGTCGGTGTCACTTCTTTTTCATCCGCCAGCAGACGCACCGTCCACAAGCGGACAAACGGATTCGCGTGTCCCAGTAACTCCGCCGCGTATTCGTCAGTCAGCCCTCCCAGTTGATAAACGGCCCAGAGAGAGTCGATGACGGATTGACCCGAGTGTTCGGCAATCGTCTCCTCGAGAGCCGGCAACGCTGAAGTATCCTGACGATCTCCCAACAGCCGCAACGCGGTCTGTCGGAACCACTTGTTGTCGGACTTCAGAACTTCGACCAGTTCCGCGGTACTTTTCTGACTCAGATCGAACGGCGAAAGGAACCCGGCGTCCTTGCCCTTCAACCGGAAAACGCGACCGTTCGAACGATCGATCTGACCGGCGAAGTGTTCGCGGTGACTGATCTGCGGTTCGTAAAAGTCGGCGATGTAGATCGCCCCATCCGGCCCCATTTTGATATCGACCGGACGAAAACGACGATCGTCGGACAGCACCGGACGATTGATATCTTCCGTTTTGAAGGACGAACCTTCCGGCTCGAATTCCGACATTACCACCTGCCCCTGGAGCGGTTCGACGCCGAACAGTTTGCCTCGATACTTCTTGGGAAGATTCTCCCCTTCGTAGATGATGAAATTATGCGTGAATCGCGGGACGCTATGATGCGTCATGTGGGCGAAATAACCGAAGCTGTACGGGTTTGAGAGTGGACCGTGTTTGCCGAAGCCTTTGCGATAGTAGGCTCCCTGGACGTAATGGAAACCGCGGGTATCGCCGCCGTTGTGACCGGAAAAGGTCCGGCCTTTGGAATCGATTTCGACGCCGAACGTATTCCCGCCTCCCTCGGCGAAAATCTCGTAGATCTTCTTCTCGGGATGGTAGCGCCAGATCAACTGCCCCATGGAGTGAATCGCGTGCTTGTCGTCTCCCGGTTTGCGAATGTTCCCGGAGACGGTACTTCCCTGCCCCGCGTAGAGCCAACCGTCCGGCCCCCAGCGGAGTGAGTTCGCCACCGAGTGGGTATCTTCCATGCCGAAACCTTCCAGCAGCACTTCCGGATCACCGTCCGGCACGTCGTCGTTATCTTGATCGGGATAGAACAGCAGGTAAGGCGGATTAAGAACAAACACGCCTCCCCGTCCCTTCGCAAAGGAAGACGCGATACTCAAACCGTCGATGAACGTTTTGTGCTTGTCGTAGGTGCCGTCGCCATCGGTATCTTCGTGAATCGTAATGCGGTCCGCACCCGGTGTGTGATTCGGAGGCGGTTCGGGAATTTTGTCGTACACCGAACGCCAGAAATCATCCCGGCTGACCATTTTGAGCCCCGCCGGATCGGGATACTGTCGATAATTCATCACCCACATCCGCCCGCGTTCGTCGAAATTCATGAACAGCGGCTGTTGAACCTGCGGTTCGGCGAGGATCAGATCGAGTTCCAGATCGTCGGGAACGGTAAACGTTTTGATCGCTTCTTCCGGCGGGAGCGGGGGATCGGTTCCCGCAGCATTCGCCAGCGCCTCTTCCCACGAGAAAACACGCCAGTATTCGGCGGCCGCCGTGACTTCGATCGGTCCCTTCGCCCAAGTGACGTCATCTCCCAACCGAAACTCCCAGCGTCCATCCAGATTGATGGCCCGGTCGCCGTTCCGCAGCACCGGAGCGATCGACTTGAAACCGCCTCGACCATCGTTGTCGTAAACGCGAATGGCGATGATATTGTCTTTCCCGCGATGTTTGGCCGCTTCGGGAATCTTGTAACTGTTTTCCTGAGCGAGGCCGCTCTCGTACTCGGGAGGAAATTTCCCCGCTCCACCGATCTTCACGCCGTTGAAATACGCTTCATGAGCGTTGTCGATATGCGCCACGTATAATTCGACGTCCTCCCCCTTCTCCCATCCACCCGGCAGACGCAACGTACAGCGATACCAGGCGAAGCCGTCATATTCCCGCAAATCGCCGCCCGAATGCTCGTCCCACGTTCCGGGAACTCGCATCAGAGACCATTCTTTGTAGGGATCTTCATTGGGAGGGGCGACGCTCGGATCCTGAGCCGAGAGCAGCAACGCGCAGGAGAGCACAACGGGAATCATCAACGAAAACAATCGCATGGCAGGTCTTTCACTCTTTCGTCGCGGAGGCGGGATCGTTCACGGGGGCGGGGGTCGGCAATCCAGCCGCCCAATGGACGGCGTTGGCCAGAAACTGAATGAACGCGGGTTGGTCGAAATTACCGATATGCCCGAGCGAGGTATAGAACGACTTGCCGCCGTTCTTGCGGGTAAAGGTCCAGGCACGCGGTTCCGACTCTTCACCGGGAATCGTTCCCATCAGAATCGGGATTGTTTTGTCGGCAAGCGGACGTACAACATACAACGAGCCTTTGCTGGTCATGGAATCGACATCAACCTCCTTCAGCATCGGATGGTCTTTCGCTCCTTCGGCGACCGAGACTTGGGTCACCGGGCCGTTGCCGTAATGGTTCGAGTAATTCCCGCCCCACACATCGGCGTCGAACGTCGGCCAGTCCGCCAGCCCCTCAGGAGCCGGCTTTTTGCGGAGATGGAAAGGATGCGACGCCGTCCGGATACCGATCATCGGTTTTCCGGAAGCTTCAAACTTTTTGAAGTGAGCCAGTTGTTCGGGAGGCAACGTCCGACGTCGAATCGACAGAAACAAGACGTCCGCATCGTCGATCAGATGCAGATTCGGGATATCGTTCCGCTCGGTTTTGCTGCCGTGCAGAATCGTCACTTTGAAATTCTTACCCAGGGTGTGTTTCGCAAACGGCGGCAAAGTTTCGTTGGTCCGGTATTCATCCTCGGCGATCACAATCGCCAGATGCGGACGTTTATCGTTCTTGTAGCGAAACTCAGTTCCTCCGATGATCATGGCGGAAGAGACCGTCGGGCAGACGAACTTCTCAATGTGCTCGACGATCAGATCGGTCCCCGTGAAGTGCGACACATAGGGCCACGCGCCGGGATTGTACATCGTGTCGGTCATGTCTCTGACGAGCACGACGTTCTTGCCGTTCTTCGACATCTGTCGCAGGCCGAACGGTCGCCCGAGCACACACATATTGGTATGCACGCCGAGCAGCATCACGTTCTGCAAACCGTTCCGTTCCAATATCGACCAGATTTCCTCGCCGTTGTCGCTGATGTAATCGTGATGCTCGTTGATGTCGAGCATATCGGTCTGCCGCGTCCAGGGAGCACGCGGGTTAAGTCCTTTCGCTTCCAGAGACTTCGCCCACTTCGCATGCTGGACAGGGTCGTCGTCTTCTCCCCCGTCCGATTGATCGATCGGGTAGACGCCGCGTTCTTCGGCGGGAATCTGATAGCACCACTTACCGATCTCCTCGGGAAGGTTCGCCACTTTCTCGACCGACTGAGCCCGTTTCCGGGCCGGATGATCTTCATAAAACGCCATGCATCCGCTGGGAGAATGAATAATGGTCGCTCCCATATCGCGGGCCTGCTTGAGCAGACGATTCATGCGGGGCGCCATTTCGGTTTCCCGCTGGACGGCGTTGTAGCAGTGATGCAAATCCCACATATCGCAAACGATGATCGCCGTCTGCTTCGGATTCCAATTCTGTTCGTCGAACTGGTAATGATACAGGCCGCTTTCGTCATCCGCAGGAACCTGGGAGCGAAGCGTCAACTGAAAGGCTTCATTCTCGGCAGCCGATAAAGAGGCGACAGAAACAAACAGGGTGATAGTAACGGCGATCCAACGCATCATGAGACATTCCCGGTGAGGATGGGAGAGGTGAGCAATTCCAATCACTCAATCATGCAGGGAATTTGATGCGATCTCAAGAGGCGGTTTGCAGATATCGGCTCTCTACTGAAACTCTCCCGCCTCGTATTTCGCCCAGAATTGGGCCGGAGGCATCCGCGAATCGAAATCAGTCCCCAGTTCCTGTATCGAAGACTTGTTCCGAATCATCTCCAACCCCTGTTTGACGTTCGCAGGATAGAAAATCAGTCGGGTCAGCGGGAGATCCTCCAAAGGAGACAAATCGTCGATCTCACAATCCTCCATGTTGAGTCGTTGCAGCGATTTCAATTCTCTCAATGGCTCCAGCGAGGTCACCTCCGAACGGGCAATATCGAGCGACAGCAAGTTTGTCCCCTGAAGGGGCGAAAGATCGGACACACTGGTGCCGGGAACCCAGAGCGTCTCCAACGGCATCTCTTCCACGCCTTCAATGGATGTGACGGGGGCATCCAGAAGATTTAACTGCGTGAGCGGTAAGCCGGTTAACGGTTTCATGGAAGTGACTTTGGTCTTACCCAGATAGAGAATCTTGAGCGGCATCCCCTTCAGGACCGCCAGATCCTCGTCGTCCACCTGCGTTTCCTCCAGATAGAGTTCCTCCAGTGGCATCCCTTCCAGCGGAGAAAGGTCTTCAACCGGGCAACGCGTCACATCGAGGAAAATCAAATCGAGTCCTTTGAGGGGCGACAAATCTCGAACGCCGGCCTGAAACAGACTCACCTTGCGGATCTTGCCGCCGATTTTCTGGGCCTGACCCCGATCCCCCGCCCCCAATTGACGCATCAGCTCTTCCACGCTCGGTTCGCCGCTGGACGCCTTTGCGGGCGCTTCCATGACCGGAGGAAGTTCGTTTTCGCTGGCCTCGTTCTCAGAAGTCTCGGTGTCCGAACTCTCCGCACAACCGGAAAGGAACAGCAGGGACAACAAACAAAGGGAGATCGTGAATCGCATGGCCTGTCTCGTCTCGATGGAAATATGAGTTCTCTTCATCATGGGAAACCTGGCCTCCGAAATCCAGCGGGCAACCGATTCCCGTCCTCTACCGGCGACCATCCGGGTCAGTAACTCCCCCGTTGCATCAAGAATCCAGGGTGTCCACAATGAGAAATCATGAACGCCTTCGCACAACAACTCGGAATCGATCAGAACGTCTTCCGGGTTCTGATCGGCCTGCTCGCTGCGATGGTGATCGGAACGATCGTTCGGCTGACCTTGCTGCGAGGCCGGGATGCCGAAACCCGACGCAAAAAGATCGGAAGCTTACTGGCATGGTGGGTGATGGTGCTCATTTTTTCCATCGCCTCTGTCGCAGGACCGACCGCCGGTGTGATCGTGATCGGAATCATCAGTTTTTTCGGCCTGCGCGAGTTTTTGGAGATTACCGAACCTCGTTTTCATGAAAAAGTTCTCCGACCGCTGGCGCTGATCGTCCTGCCAATCCATTTTCTCTTCATCTGGCAACAATGGCACGAACCGTTCTGGATGTTCATCCCGGCGATTGTCTTTCTATTGGTCCCCATCCGCCTGATTCTGGACGGCCATACCGAAGGATTTATCGAAAAAGCCTCCAGTGTGACGTGGGGACTGTTTTTGATCGTTTACAATTTCTCACACGCGGCGTTGTTACTGACACTGTCGGATGAGGTCAATCCGTCCGGCGGAGTGGTGGGTTTGTTTCTATTTCTGGTGATTCTGACCGAGGTGAACGACATCGCGCAGGCGCTTTGGGGTCGGAAATTCGGACGTCATAAAGTCGTCCCCTCGATCTCTCCCAACAAAAGCTGGGAAGGGCTGCTACTGGGCTTCGCGACGACGGTTGTCATCGCCGTCCTGCTGGCGCCGCTGTTGACTCCCTTTTCAGGCAATCTGGAGCCGGGTTGGAACTGGCGAGGAGCGGGAGATGTTCTGTGGCCGGTGCTGGCGGGGTTACTGATTGCGGTGGGTGGCTTCTTTGGCGATTTGAATATGTCTGCGGTCAAACGGGATCTGGGGATCAAGGATGCGGGACGTCTGATTCCCGGACAGGGTGGAATACTGGACCGGATCGACAGCCTCACCTTCACCGCCCCGCTCTTCTTTTATTTTGTGTTTTTCCTCTACCCATAAGAATTTCGGGACAACGTTTGCGTGAATCATTCCTCCGACGAAGCACCTCCCGAGCACTCGAAATCGTTCTGGACGATCCCGAACACGTTATGCCTGATTCGTCTCTGCGGTTCGCCGATCCTGCTTCTGATCGCCTCTCGACAGCAATCGCAGATTTTTCTGTGGCTGTTTCTGTTTTTGCTGATGACCGACTGGATCGACGGCAAGCTCGCCATTCTGCTTAACCAGCGTTCGGTTTATGGAGCTCGGCTCGACAGTTTCGCAGACGCCTCGTTATACGGCTGCACGCTGTTGGGAGTCGGATGGCTGCGATGGGACTTCTTTGAGCAGCAGGCTGGGTGGTTATTCGTGATGCTAGGCAGCTATGTTTTGACCTCGACGGCGGGCCTGATCAAATTCGGACGAATCCCCAGTTATCACACCCGCGCCGCTAAAATCTGCTGGTTACTGGCGGGGCTGGCGACGGTCGGCCTGTTGCTGAATTGGTCGCCGTGGTTCTTTCGCATTACAATTCTGGGAGTGACGTACACCAACCTGGAAACGGTCGCCATGACGGTAGTTTTACCGGAATGGACCAGCGACGTCCTCAATCTACGGGAGGCTATGAAAATAAAACGGGGCCAGGAAGCCGACGAGAGCCGCAACGAGGAAGAACGCTGATTTATAACTCTTCCGTCGGCAGAACTTCTTCAGGATGGGTTTTCCAGTAACGCTTCGACAGCCAGCGCACCACCAGCGGAAATATTCCCATCAGCACCAACGCGAGAAACAGACGCGGCGAGAGAACTGCGGTGGCCCCCTGCTCGACAACTTCACGAAGAGTCGGAATCTGAGTTCCCGCAAACACGAACACCATGGTGGACGGAATCAGTCCCAACTGGGTCGGCCACCAAAAGGAGAATGTTGACAACGACGTCGCGCCACAGGCGTAATTTGTCGCCGTGTAGGGGGAGTGCATCAGGCGTAGTGTCAGGAGATAAAACGCCCCGTCTTTCTGCAAATGTTCGTCCAGCTTTTGCATCACGATGGCGAAACGCGACTGCAACGCGTCCCGCATCAACCAGCGACTCACCAGAAACGTCACCACCGCCGCACCGGTCAATGCAACATCCGCGATCACCACAGCCTGCCAGAAACCGAACAACCATCCGAAAATCACCGATTTCCCCCCCGTTCCCGGAATCAGCGACAACAGAAAATAGCTCACCAAGCCGATGACAAAACCTCGCCAGGGGCTTTCCTGCAGAAAATCTCGGATCTGAATCTCGTGGCGAATGAGATTGTCAAACAGCCCATAGTGGCGAGTGAGAAACCCTGCCGCCGCGATCAGCGCCAGCAGAAGCAAAAAGATCACCAATTTACTTTTCATGATTCTTCGTGAAATCGTAATCCGGGACGTGGAAATGTGTGTCGGCTGACAGGTTCAAATCGATCTCGTTCATGAAAATACATGTAATGTGTGACCTGAATCATGCGCGAATCGGCCCGCAGCACGTTGAGCGAATTTTTTTCCCGCTCGCGTCCGCGGCCCCGGTAAGAAGTCGTCGTCCCGCTTTGGACGATGATAATCCCCCGATTTCGATGTCGACCGGCGTAGACATCCAGAGTGTTACCGATGTACGCGCGATGCAAGTGCCCTCCCAGAATCAGATCGACATCCAGATTCACAAACTTGTCGATCGCCCGTTTGGCTTTCGGCATCGTGGAATCCCGCTCGTAATCGGGAGCCGGTGCGAAGTGATGGTGGGCAACGATGACTTTCAGGGTCTCGTCCGGAACTCCCGTCAGCGCCTGTTCGCAGAATTCGAGCTGCTCGGCATGAATGCGGCCATTCGAGATCGCCGACCGGGGAGCGGTCGAGTCCAGAGCCACGAAAATGGCCCCTTCGATTTCCACCACATAATTGAGTCGATCTTCAATGATCGTGCGATAATGTTTGAGCGGATCGGACAGACGTTCAGCGACGCGATAGAGGGGAACATCGTGATTTCCGGGAACGACGATTTGGGGGACGTCGGGAAGTCGATCGAGAAACTCCCGCGCCTCCTGAAACTGTTCCGGTTTGGCGCGTTGAGTGAAATCGCCGCTCACCACAATCGCATCGAGTTTCAATTCCGCAGCCAGTCGCTGAACGGCCTCGCCGACGTTGGGCAGGTAGGGAGGGCCGAAATGCAAATCGGAACAATGGAGGAGGTGAATCATAGTTGGTTGAATTCTTCCTGTGGCGACAAATCGATCACGCGCTGATGGTGTTATTCTAGCAGAACGAATGTCCGACCAGTCGTCAAATCACGCTCGACTGGTCTCCTCCAAAGAACTGGGAGGTGAAGTTTTGACTTGATCGCGAGCACGGCTCGTGCTCAGACATCTGATTTTCGGAAAAAATCTGATTTCAGACGTGAGATCTGGTCCGACAACGCGCCTGATGATGTATGGGCTGATCCTGAACACTTTGCTGGCAGGCAAGAAAGGGACACAAGATGACATCCGTCGTTGTGACTGACTCCGATTACAAATTCGTCCCCCCGCATACCAATAAGCTTTGGCCAAAATTTCTGAGCTGGTTCGTGCCGGGAATTTTGCGTCGCAATTACGGCGTCACCGAACTGGAATACCGGGGGGCCGAAAAACTCAAGTCGCTGGTCGATGCGGGACACGGCGTATTAATGGCTCCGAATCACTCGCGCATGTGCGATGCCTTTGTCCTCGACGGTCTCTCCGCCGCAATTCGCCGACCGTCTTACGTGATGGCGAGTTCTCACCTGTTTCGACAAAGTCGCTTTCAGTCATTTCTGTTACGTCGCCTGGGGGCGTTCAGCATTTATCGCGAGGGAGTCGATCGTAAAGCCGTGCAACAGGGAATCGACATTCTCGTCGAGGGAGATCGTCCGCTGGTGATTTTTCCGGAAGGTACCGTCAGCCAGGCGAACGAACGACTCAAGGCCCTGATGGACGGCGTGTCGTTTATTGCCCGCTCGGCGGCCCGCAAAGTCGAGAGACAGGAAACCGATCAAAAAGTTTTCGTCGTCCCGATTGCCATCCGGTATCTGTTTCAGGGAGACATCGAAGAGACCGCCGGCAAAATTCTGACCGATATCGAACTTCGTCTCTCGTGGGCGCCGCAGCATCACCTGCCGCTGATCGAACGGATCTACAAGGTCGGGTTTGCGTTATTGAGTCTGAAAGAAATGGAGTTTCTGGGAGCAACCCAAAAAGGAACACACCACCAACGACTCGAAAACCTGATCGATCACCTGCTGCATCCCCTGGAGCGGGAGTGGCTGGGTGGCGAGCGTCGTGACTCGGTGATCGCCCGCGTGAAGGAATTACGGAAAGCGATCCTCCCCGACATGGTGAATAAATCGCTCGATGACACTGAGCAGGAACGACGCTTCAAGCAACTCAAAGATATCGAGATGGCGCAGAAGCTGTGCCTCTACCCACCGAACTATATCGCCGATAAACCGACCGCCGATCGCATTCTCGAAACCGTCGAACGGTTCTGGGAACACCTCTCGGGAGACGAATCGCCGCATCCGCCCTTGAAAGCAGTCATCGAAGTCTGCGATCCGATTGAGGTTCGCGGCAAGCGGGACAAATCCTCACCCGAAGATCCCGTCATGAAACAACTGGCCACCTCCCTGAACGAGAAAATCGCTGAACTCTCCACCGAAAGCCAACGTTACACCAGTGACGAACCGGATGTGATGACGGCATCGTCGATCCCTGGAGTGACCCATGTCGGATAAATCTTTCCGCGGGCAACAGATTCTCGCCGTCGTTTCCATGTACTTCGGCTACGCCATGTTCATGGTGCTGCGGATGATCCCGGCGGTAGTGGGCGGCGCCATGCGCCAGGATCCATCACTTCAGATCGATCTGGAACAGTTGGGGCAGATTTTCGCTCTGGGAACCTGCGGGGCGATTGTCGGGAAATTCATCGGAGGTTTTGCCGCCGACAAACTGGGAGGGAAGCTCACGTTCGCCGTCGGACTCGCGGCCTGCTCGGTCTTTGTCGGACTCTTTGCGACCTCGAATTCCCTGCTGATGTTCCAACTCGCCTTTTTCTTCGCGCTGATGGCGAAATCGCTCGGCTGGCCGTCAATGACCAAAATTATCGGGCATTGGTTTCGTCCCAATGAGTACGGTCGCGTCTGGGGGATTATCTCGACCAGTTCACGCGTCGGCACCTTGATCGCGACGTTTGGATTCGGTGCGCTGCTGGCACTGATGCCGTGGAGAAGCATGCTTTTTCTCTGCTCGGGAGTGGGCCTGCTGATCGCGGTGGTATTTGCGTTGATCTTGAAAGAGAAACCTGCGGAAAGTGAATCCCCCGACAACACGAAAGAAACCGAGTCCCCCGACAGCGACATGCTCCATCACCCGCTCCGGGGGACGACCATCTGGCAGGCGCTCCCCAGGTTTGCAGCGAGTCTCCAATTCTGGTTGATTACCGGCAGCCTGATGGCGTTGACGATCTTGTGGGACTTTCTGCTGCTGGTGCCGTCGTTTCTGCAAGACCGGCTCAGTTTGCCCGTCGAACAGGCTTCGATGGCATCGTCTGCCTTTCCGTTCGGAAGTCTGTTTTCGGTATTAGTGGGAGGATTCGTGTTCGACAAACTGAACCGCCACACGACCGCCTGGCTGATGGGAGGCTTATTGCTGATTGCTTCCGGCTGCGTGGGTGTGTTTTTGATGATGCCACACCTCGACATGACACCGCAGGCATTGACCAACCTGTCGCTGGTGCTGTTGTTCCTGTTTGGATTGTGCATCTCGCCTTGCTACTACATCCCGATGAGCGTCTTTTCGATCGAATTCGGCGGCCCGCATTCGGGGATCCTGGTTTCCCTTCTCGATGCGCTCGCCTTCGGAGCCTGTGCGCTGTTCTACTACTTCGCCGGGGGACTGGCGGAAGCGAGCTGGGATCGGTTTTTGGTCGTCCTGCTCGCGGTGTCGCTGTCGTCAGTCATCACGACATTCTGTTTCATGAAACGTGAGGCGCGGCTGAAGAACTCGAAAACATTGGACATCTGAAGACGAAAGGCGGACCATTGCAGGAGAGAGAGCGACTCGTGTAAGACATGCTATGAACGATTCCAGTAAACCTGAAGTGAGCAATGTGCCGACACACTCGGCCAAACGCCACATCCTCTCTGCGCTCGGTGTCTCTGTTATTCTGATTCTGTTCGCGATGGGCGGATTGGTGACATGGCAAATTCTCAAATTCCACCAACATCGGCAGGCCACACGCCGGATGGAGATCGCCATCACCCGCCTGGCCTTTCACCGCCCAGAAAATCTCACCGACGATCAGTGGGCGTACTGCATTTTGTTAACCTGGAATCTGCAAACTGGTTATGCGCATCCATCGTATATACCGACCGAAGAGATTGAACGAATCTGTGCAGAACTTGAGGTCAGGATCGATGCAGGGCCAGATTTAGCAACGATTGACTGGTTTTGGGACGAATATTACAGAGTATATCCTCCTACTCAGAGCAACGAATGGATGAGACCGACGACTGCCGACAATCGCGAACAGTTCGAAGCCGGCGCGCACGGCGGTCATCCGCTCTCGTATTGGCAAACGAAGTTCAAGAGACTGTCGAAGTCCGTGAATTGATAGAGCATTCCAACTGGAAAGAGGTGATATGAAATCACATATTGTCCTCGTTGAGGAACCCGCTTAAACTGGAGAATCGCGTTCTTTGTTTGAAAGTTCAAGATGGATCAATCAACCGCCAAAAATGCCAAGTCTTCCGCTCGCGAAGCCATTGAATCTTTACCCGATGATTCGACGTGGGATGATGTCCTCCGACAAATCTATGTCCACCAGAAAATTGAAGAAGGCCTCGCGGATGCTGAAGCAGGCCGATTCGTCGAGGAACAGGAACTGCGCAAGCATTTGAGAATGGATCTGTGAAGCGAATCGTTAATTGTCTTCTGTTTTCGCCATGGCCGAAGGATCGTAATCGACTTTAAGTAGGCATTCCGCGCTGTTATTACGGTCAAAATTCGTCACGCTGAGCGTCCAGTGGGCATCTCCAATCTGTTCCAAATCTTTCTCAGTAATTTGAACAGTGATTGTCAATGGCACCCCTTTTTTGGCGTCTCGACGTGTCAAATGCAATTGATCTTTCTCGCCCGTGAAGAATAACATCACGCTGTTCGAACCGTTGTGAGTGACTTGCGCCGAAAATTTGGTCGGCTTTTTGAAGCAAAAATAAAGTTCTCGAGAAGACAAACCTTCTTTCTGGAATGCTTTATCGAGGGAGAGTTGAAATTCACCGGGAGGGGTAGCTTGCCGTCTCAATGATCCGAACGGTACTGATTTGCTTTGAAGTAAAGTGAACGCTATAGATTGAAAAAGTTTGTGATAGTCATCGCTCCATGTTTTGGGATGGCATGAAAGACCACTGAGAACGTAATTCCCCTGACGAATCAGAGGGGTATAAGCAGGATCATTTTCCAATCGAGCGATCACATCCGTTGCGTAGGCCAAATTACTTTTTTCTGGCGCGTAGACGCCGAAGTTATCGCCCGGAGATGGATTTGCATACGGCGTAATAGCTGGTTGACCTGAATCAACTTTCAAAAACTGGTTCTGATTCATGACGATATTAATGGCTTGATTACCAAAGTGCGCACATGCACCATCTTTAATCTCAAGCCCAAGATGCTCAAATAATTGAGCGGCACCATAATCGATGGCGATCACCTTCTTATGCTTCAATGCGTCCAGCAGGTCCTCGCTATATTTCTCTCCTCGTCGCGGCATCGCGATCACCAAGACATCAGCCTCGGATTGAGTGGCAGTCTCCAAACTATCAAACAGCACGACCGGAATGTCGTCGGAGATTTCTTTCAAACTAGCAATCAAAGCCGTTGCATAGGTTTTATCTACGTAACTGGAATAGACTCCGAAGGACTGTTGATCTTTTTTCTGTTGTCCCTGTACGTCTTGAAAAGGTACACACAACAATAGGAGTGATGTAACTGAGAGAGCGTGGAGTTTCATGGTGATATTTCTCTCTTTTTCGTGAGTTATTTACTACTCCAACACCTTCAGCTTCAAGTCTTTGAACTCCACCTTCAGCGGACCGCCGGAGTGGACCTGTAACGCGATCACGCCCGAGGTTTCCCCTTCCGGATCGTTCAGATCGACGCACAGATTCCCGTTGAGATACGTCTGGATGTGATGTCCCTTCGCGACGATGCGATAGTCGTTCCACTCTTCCTGCTTGACGAATTGCGTCGCGTCTTTATCCCACAATAGTTTCCGTCCGTGTTCGTGATACAGTTTCCCCCACCAGTTCTGACCGATGTCGGCCTGATAGCCGCGGGCGAGTCCGTCCGGCAGGACTTCGCTGCGAAACTGCACGCCGCTGTTGGCATTCGCGGGAGTCAGCCGCACTTTCAGACTCAGTTCAAAATCCTCGACGATCAGGTCGCTGTAGAGAAACGAATTCTTCTTGATGCCGGTTTTGGTTTCTCCGATGATCGTGCCGTCCTCGACACGCCACAGCGTCATGTCTCCTGCCCAGCCTTTCAGGTTTTTGCCGTTAAAGAAGTTCTTCGTATTGTCGGCGGTCGCGGGCACCCGTTTGCGGGAAGCGAGGGAGGATTCCTGATTCCCTTTCTCTTCCGCCTGCAGCGAGATCGTGAACGACAGAGCCAGACAAAGCGACAGAACGAGAGATTTCATAGCGGGAATCCTTCAAATATGAGCGACCTGAAATGCGGAACGGTTCGATTGTAATTCAATCGCCCGCCGAAAACACACAGAATTCTCGGAGCTTCTCTGCGCAAAGAAAACGGAGAGAAGAAAGACTCTCCTCTCCGTGAAACTTCAATATCTATAGAAGATTTACTGCAACGTGAACTCCGGCAGCTTCACAAGCTCGCCACCTTTGGTCGTCGATTCGTGAGCACACAACCCCACGCAGGTCCAGTTCGCCGATTGCACCGCGTTCGGCCACGGATCGCGATCTTCGGTGATCGCCGACAGAAACTCGTTCACCAGATGCGGGTGAGAACCGCCGTGCCCGCCACCCTGGACGAAGGAAAGATGCTCGGCATCGTGAATTTCCTGCGGCTGCGTGAATTTCTGAATTTCTTCCGGCAACAGGTGTGCGTAATCGGGCACGGTCACCAGTTCCGGAATTTCCGGCTCCGGTTTCTTGGCGGTGTGAATAACGTGCTTTTCATCCTCGATCAACGTCCACTCGAAACTCTTCTTCGTGCCGTAGACGTCGAAGCTTTCCCGATACTGACGTGCGACGTCATACAGGAACCGCCAGATTTGGGCGGCGACGTCCGAGTCCTTGATCTTGATATGACAGGTCTCGACCGCCGAACTGTTTCCCGACTTCTGGGCGATATCGTCCCGCACGGTCCCCGATCCGAAACAGGAGACGTACTCGGCCACATTATCCATCAGACCCAGCACGGGGCTCACGACGTGCGTCGCGTAGTGCATCGGGATCATCTCTTCCCAGTAACTGGGCCAGCCGTCCATGTCCTGCGGGTGAGACGCTTTCATGAACTGAATCTTGCCTAGTTCGCCTTTCTCATACAATTCCTTGATGTAGAGAAACTCGCGACTGTAGACGACGGTTTCCGCCATCATGTATTTCAGTCCCGTCTCCTTAACCTTTTCGACGATCTGGCGACATTCCTCGATGGTGGTCGCCATCGGGACGGTACACATCACATGCTTGCCCGCGTCGAGTGCCTTGAGCGACATCCAGGCGTGATCGGGAATCGGCGAGTTGATGTGGACGTAATCGATATCCGGGTCCGCGAGGACCTCGTCGTAACTGGTGTAGCGTTTTTCGATGCCGAACTGATCGCCGGTTTTCTGCAGTTCCTCTTCGTTCCGTCGGCATATCGCCGCCACATTGGCGCGTTTGTCGGCTTGATAGATGGGAATGAACTCGGCTCCGAAGCCGAGACCGATCATGGCTACGTTAATTTGATCGCTCATGGTGTCTCCTCGTGTTGCCTGGGTGTTTGACGGTGTGTGACTGATTGGAGTATGGAAAACCAGCCTCTACGGTACACGGCGAGCATCGCGAAGCAATGAGAAATTGCGTTGGAGACCCATACTTTTTCACAAGACGGATCGCAACGACTGGGCCACAACTCGACTGATTATTTATTCGTTTGATTCGTGGTTGTATTGAAGCTCAAACAGAAAGGAAAAACCACGAATAGTTCGAATGACACGAATAAAACAAGGATCTTCAGCATCAGGCCATGTATGCTTACGTGCGCATTCTACAAAGAGGCTGAGTCATGGCTGAGATCGTGTTCAAAGAAGAATCATTCCAAATCATGGGAGCTTGCTTCGAGGCCTATAACGAAATGGGTTACGGATTTCTGGAATGCGTCTATCAGGAATGTCTCTGCTTGGAGTTTGTCGATCGACGAATACCCTTTGCATCGCAGGTTGAACTTGATTTGAGATACAAACAAACGCCACTCTCTCAGAAATACATCCCTGATTTTATCTGTTTCGACTCGATCATCATTGAATTGAAATCAGCGCGTGAACTCTCGAATGCTCACCGCGCACAAATTCATAATTATCTGAAAGCCACGGGATACAAATTGGGACTTCTCGTGAACTTCGGCAGCCATCCCAAGCTCGAATACGAACGAATTGTGCTCTGATAATATTCGTGTTATTCGTTTGATTCGTGGTTGTCTCAAAGCTCAACCAGAAAGTAATCAAACCACGAATAACTCGAATCTGAGCGGCGTTGGGAAGCGCTGAAGACACTTTGTATATCTTGTTTGTTTGATCGTGTTGTAACGTCATTTGAGGTGTGAGCGACGGAAATTGTACAAACACAAATTGATCACTAATGCTCGAACCGAAGTAAATGAGTGCCTGCTTCCAGAGATTGACCATTTTTCAGATCGACCAGTTCGTCATTTTTAAAGATCTTTATATCTACGCCAGGATCTTTGGTGACAGGTATGGCGAGTGTATTTTCTAAAAGCATAAGACCATCACCTGATTTGGCTTGAAGGATTTCCATGCTTGCAAATGACTTCGAGAAGTTTTCGTCATCGTAGATAATTTTGGCAGACAGGGTTGCAACGAGAGGTAAGCCCGCGATTCTTTTATCAGCAGAGTGTGTCTCAAAGCTTTTTAGAATGGGATCATCAAATTGTGTCCTCTTTTGCTTATTCTTCCATTCTGTGACGAGGCTAATTCTGCTGTCCAGCTGGTTATTTTCAGAGCTTTTCTTGTTGATGTGTATTTTGAACGTTACCCCTTCTGGTAACTCGGTTGGTGTTGCAGCATCATCAGCTGAGGAGGATGCACTCTTCTCAGTCGGCGAAGGAGAAGCTTGAGAAGCCGAGCAAGATGGCGCTGTGTTGAGCAATGCGCATGAGAGGGTTGCAAGAGATACAAACAGTAATAATTTCGATGCCGACTTCATAATTTCTACCCTGTTTCAGTAGATGCCGACAAGGCAAGTAATTGGTATCTTGAACAGTTCGTTCATATGTAATTATATTCAGGTAGTGAAGGCCGTAAGTCAAGAATATTTCATTTTCGAAGTCCATCGCGGGTATCTGTGACACGAATCGCCGCCAACTAAACTCTCATCAATTCGTGTTCTTCGTTTGATTCGTGGTTGTCTCAAAGTTCAACCAGAAAGTAAACAAACCACGAATCACTCGAATATTGATTAAGTTGCGATCCCTTCGGAGCAGGCGGAAGGCCGATTGAGGAATGGTGTTCGTCGATTGAAACTCTTTCCAGTTTCGAATTGCTCACTTCTAACCTCAATCCACATACACGAACTCGTTCAAATTGAACAACGCGTGGCAGAGGTTGAGCCAGGCAGTTTGTTCGTTCTCTTCCGCTGCCAGTAAATCCCGGCAGGCTTGCTCTTCGTCGGGCGTGGGTTTTCTGCCGAGGGCGATTTGGTAGGCATTCTCGATTCGCTCGTTCGTCTGGTCCGAAGATTTGATGATTCGTGCCGCGAACGAACGGGCTCGCTCGCGAGTGAATTCCGAGTTCAGCAGGTGCAGCGCCTGCGGAGCGATGGTGGTTTGCGATCGACGAGGGCAACTCAGGTTCTTGTCCGGTTTGTCGAACACTTTGAGCATCGGCATTTGCAGATTTCGGCGGGCGAAGAGATAAACAGTGCGTCGCGCATGTTCGGATTCGTCTTTCGTCACCGGCCATTGATTCTTCAGCAATGTTGAAGTGACCGCGGCCGGCAACGGTGGACGAACGCCCGGACCGCCCGCCTGACGATTCAGTTCTCCCGACGCGGCGAGCAGCGTATCGCGAATCGCTTCCGCCGGGAGACGCCGACGGTTCATGCGACCGAGCAGACGATTGTCGGGGTCGGAATCTCTCAGATCGTTCCAGTTTTGACGTTCGTTTTCAGAAAGATTATCAGACGGATAACTGGCCTGCTGATAGGTGGCGGAATTCAGGATGAGGCGATGAATGTGTTTGAGGCTCCAGCCCGAGTCCATGAACTCCGCCGCCAGCCAGTCGAGAAGATCGGGATGAGACGCCCCTTCCCCCATCCAGCCGAAATCGCTCGTCGTGGGGATGATGCCGACGCCGAAATGCTGCTGCCAGACGCGATTCACCATCACCCGCGCTGTGAGGGGATGTTCGCGAGTCGTCAGCCACTCCGCCAGCGCGCGTCGGCGGCCGTTGACAAGATGCACCGGCGCTGGCGATACATCACCAGCGCTTCCCGTCAGCACGCGCGGAAACCGAGGTTCGAGTTCCGGACCTTGTCGACGAAAGTCCCCTCGGATCCACAAGTAGCTGACCGGTTCGGTTTTGGTTTTGTTTCGCGTGACGCGAGCTTTGATATCGTTTGATTCAGGAAGCTGAGAATCCTTGAACAGATCGATGGTTTCGAAAAATGCCCGCAGGCGATAGAAGTCGTGCTGCGAAATCGGATCGGTTCGATGATGATGACATTGGGCGCATCCGAATCGTAAGCCGAGGATCACTTCGCCGACGTTGGCGGTCATCGAGTTCAGAAAATTGTGCCGACGCTCCGCCTGTAAATTGATATCAGGCATATCGGGACCGGCCAGCAGAAAACCGGTCGCGATGAGGGCGTCGTTCGACTCGGGGGCAAGTTCATCGCCGGCAATCTGCAACTGCAGAAACTGGTCGTAAGGCAGATCCCGATTGAGGGCATCGATCACCCAGTCCCGATACCGCCACGCTTCCGGGCGGACTTTGTCGTGTTCGAAGCCGTCCGTCTCGGCGAATCGCACCAGATCGAGCCAGTGTTGTCCCCAGTGCTCTCCGTAGCCGCGATCGTCGAGGAGTCGATTGACCTGTTGGGAGTAGGCGTCTTGACGATCGTCGGTTGGGAACTGTTCGATCTCCTGGGGAGTCGGCGGGAGGCCGGTCAGATCGTAGGTGATTCGCCGGAGTAATGTGAGTCGGTCGGCTCGTTCGACCGGCTGCAATGACTTCTCTTTCAACCGGGCGAGAATAAACTTGTCGATCGGGTTCCGTGACCAGGAATCGTTGGCGAGCTCGGGGACTTCCGGACGTTGCACCGGCTGATAGGCCCAGTAATCGTAATCTGATGGGTCGATGGATGGTTCGGTGAGCGAAGTGGGGCTCTCCTCTTCTTCCGCGCGGAGCGATGGCCAGCCGTGACAGACGGTGAAAAGCAGACACCAGGCTAATAATGTTCTTTGGAGACTCATGCCAGAATCTCCTTGACGACATGCCCGGCGACGTCGGTCAGTCGTTCTTCGCGTCCGTTGTGGAAGTAGGTGAGCAGTTCGTGATCGAGTCCGAGCAAATGTAAAATCGTGGCGTGCAAATCGTGAACGTGGACTTTGTTTTCAGCCGCCCGGAGTCCCACATCGTCGGTCGCACCATAAACCATGCCCGGTTTGACGCCGCCTCCCGCCATCCAGACAGTGTAACCCCACGGATTATGGTCGCGTCCTTTCCCCTGTTCGCTCATCGGCATGCGGCCGAATTCCCCGCCCCAGATGACGAGCGTGTCGTCGAGTAAGCCGCGTTGTTTGAGATCTTTCAGAAGTCCGGCGACAGGCTTGTCGGTCGCTTTACAGTAGTGCGAGTGATTGTCGAGGACATCCTTGTGGGCGTCCCAACCGTTTGTGTCCCCCGAGTAGAGTTGAACGAAGCGGACGCCCCGTTCGACCATGCGACGCGCCAGCAAACAGCGGGTGCCGAATTCGGAAGTTTCGTTTTCATCGAGTCCGTACATTCGGTGCGTCTGTTCGCTCTCGCGGCTGATATCGACCACTTCGGGAGCGGCGGACTGCATCCGGTAGGCGAGTTCGTAGGAGTCGATGCGCGCGGAGAGCTCGTTATCGTGCAGACGCTCTGCCAGATGTTTTTCGTTCTGCTGTTTGAGGAAGTCCAGCAATCGCCGTTGTTGCGATTCATTCATGTCGGCGGGACGATTCAAATGCAGAATCGGCGTCTTGCCCGCGCGGACGGTCGTTCCCTGATAGGTGGCGGGAAGAAAACCGCTCCCCCAGGCGGGCGGCCCCCCTTTAATGCCGGCTCCTCGATCGAGCATCACGACGAACGACGGCAGGTTCTGGTTTTCGGAACCGAGACCGTACGAGACCCAGCTTCCGAGACTCGGTTTCCCCATCAGGATGCTGCCGGTATTCATCTGATAAACCGACTGCGGGTGATTGACGCTGTCGCCGTGACAACTGCGGAGCACGCAGAGTTCGTCCGCCATCTCGGCAATGTGCGGTAGGAACTCGCTCACTTCGATTCCCGATTCGCCTCGTTGGTGAAACGGCTTGATGGGAGGCAGCAGCGGATTGGCGGCGACTTTCCGTCGCGTCATCACCTGGCCGAAACTTTCGGGCAGCGGTTGCCCCGCGTATTTTTTCAACGCCGGCTTGGGGTCGAACAGGTCAACATGACTCGGCCCGCCGTGCATGAAAAGATAGATCACATTTTTCGCGCGAGGGGGGAAATGAGTCTCGGGAAGTTTGCGCGGTTCCGCGACGGCATTCTGTTGAAACATCGCCGAGCAGGCCAACGCTCCAAAACCTCCGCCCGCCTGTGCGAGAAAACGGCGACGCGTCGAATCATCGAACTGTAAATATGGAACATTCAAGGCGAGGCTCTCGATCGCTGAAGAAGTTTGCTGAGAGCCTTCATCGTACGTGATCGACTCCCCGGCGATCAATGTTTTCTTAACAGCCCGTTGAAAAACTCGATTTTGCTACGAATGGATTTTTGAGCTGAATCACATCGTCACAAATTCTCGCTGAATCATGGGATTCACCTGCGAATTTCTTCCTTGTGCTCATCTCAAAACTCTCATTCTCGCGGACAAATCCGTTTCTCAACACGCTGTTAGCTCTTCAACCCAGCAGACTGATCAGACCGCTGAGAGTGAGCAGGACCGCCAGAATTCCCGCCATGCCGAGAAAAATGTACCACATCGGTTTCATATCGGAGCGAGTGACCAGAACCGGAGTCATAAATTGATCGCACTTAGGGCAAAGGTCGGCTTCTTCGTACACTTCGGCCCCGCAGAGAGGGCATTCATACCAGCCGTAAGGCTCGTCGTCGAAGCCCTCTTCGTCCTCGTAATAGTCGTCTTCGTAGTCCTCGTCCCAGTCGTCGGTCATCATGACCTACCATTCGAGTCCGTACATGAGAGAATTCAATCCGCTCCCGATGCCCAGGAGCGCCGCGCGATCCCCGGCGTTCAGAAATCCCGATTCTATACCTAAAGCGAGCGCCATCGGTAACGCGGCGGCTCCCGTGTTTCCGAAACGTTCGACGGTCGGAAAATCGAGATCAGGTTCCAGGCCAAGCGATTTCATTAAGAGAGAGCGGTGCGCTTTACCCACTTGATGCGTGAAGACGCGCTGCACGTCGCCGTTTGTCCATTCCATGAGCCGTCGGAAAATCGCCCAGGTTCGTTCGGCGAGGGCGACCCCCGCGTTGAGCAATCCCTCGGAATCGGTGTTCATTCGGGGGCGGGAATCGCGACTCCAATCGGAGTTATCCCCTCCCTGGCAGAGGTGGTTGCTGGTGGTGTCCGCCAACCACGAACCTCCGAGCAATTTGTGTCCGTATTGGGAATGTCGTTCGTGACAGAGAACGATGGCAGCTGATCCCGAACCGATCGTGAGCGACGCAAAATCGCTTTTCACCCGTTTGCGATCGACTTCGGGATCGGTCAATAACGATTCGATGGTCCCCTCGACCAGACTGCGCCCCACTTCGGTCCCCACCACGACACCCGCTTCGATCCGTCCCGCTTCGATCATCTCGGCGATAATCTGGACGCCGTTGAGAATTCCGAGACAGGCGTTACTGACGTCGAAGACGAGAGCCGACTGCGGTAAACCGCTGGCGGCGTGAACTCCGGTGGCGGTTGCCGGTTCCATCTGATCGCGACAGACCGAACCGTGAATCAGAGCGCCGAACAGTTCGGGATTGAGTTCCGACGCTTCGACGGCTTTACGGACCGTTTCTGCCGAGACCGAGCCCGGTTTGGTGACGGGGGCGAAGAAACGTCGTTCACGGATGCCGGTCATCATTTCGAGACGTCCGGCGGGTAAGTTCAAGCGTTCGTAAACTGGCGCAAGCTGAGCCTCGATCTCCTCCGACGTGATAACGTGCGGAGGGACCGTACAAACGGCGGTTTCCAGGCAGACGCGACGATATCGCGAACCGGTATGCGAATTCGCTTGATGGATGGGACTAGACTTTCGCGACAGACTTTTTTTGCGACCCGCTCAAGCGAGCGATCAAATCTTCGACATCCTGCAAATCTTCATCACGTTGGCGGTTACTCTCGGGAGTCGGATCACACACAGCCAAAGCGATCGAGCTGCGAACGTGTCTCAGTCCTCTCAAAAGAATATCGCGTTCCTGATGATCCAGATCCACTGAAATCGTTTCACTCATAGCTAACAGACTCCGTACAATTCTCACCCTATGTGAGAATGACGTCCGTCACAGTGGCATCCTGCTGCTGCGCGACATATTGATTATCAGAACAATTCCAACCGTACGACACACCCTCATCGTTGCGGAACTATCCGTACTCAGAGAGTTTCATCGGTTGTCCGATCCGTCACCTTTCAGATTCCCGTCCGCCAGCGCAATTCCGTTGCGACTGTTCCGGGAACCTTGACCGAAAGACTCCTTATGACCGGTCTTGTTTCACCGACCTCCGGTGAATTTGTATCAGTCGGGAAAACGTTGCACGCGGCGTGCCGAATGCGACGTTCTCCAATCCCTACAATGAGAGACTTCCTACAAATCATTGTGGTCATTGTGGTTGGGAAAAATCAACCGCAATCACCTCTCACAACCCGACGACTTTTATTTCGCCCGTAAATTACCAGCTCTGTAAGAATCGGCCATCGCGGTTGGAACTTCTGCCTCCGCGAGGATCACTTTCGCCCGGTTTTCCTCGGTCATCGCTTTGAACTCCTGTTCCTCGGCGACCGCTCGCGCCCGACGTTCCTCGGCCCGCGCCCGGGCGATTCGCATATCGGCCTCAGCCTGGTCGGCCTGCAAACGGGCCCCCACGTTGTCTCCCACATCGATATCGGCGATGTCGATCGAGACGATTTCATACGCGGTTTGTGAGTCGAGCCCTTTATTCAAGACCGCTTTGGCGATCAGCATCGGATTCGCCAGCACTTCTTTATGATTGGTGCTCGATCCGATCGCCGAGACAATCCCCTCCCCCACACGAGCGATGATCGTGTCTTCGGTGGCTCCCCCGACGAGTTGTTGCAGGTTGGTGCG
The DNA here is from genome assembly GCA_014762625.1 of Planctomycetaceae bacterium. Classification (GTDB taxonomy): domain Bacteria; phylum Planctomycetota; class Planctomycetia; order Planctomycetales; family Planctomycetaceae; genus JABURQ01. Next base: position 37,847 of record JABURQ010000031.1, read on the forward strand.
GACCGTCACGCGAGCGCGGGCTTTCAGTTGAATCCCGTCTTTGGCGACGCCGTCGAGCGTCCGACGGTTACTCGCACCGCGAGTCGGATCGGGGCAATCGATCACTTTCGGATCGACGCTCGTGCGGACCGCTTCGAGGACGTTTCGTCCCGCGAGATCGATCGCGGCCGCGGTGTCCCAGTCGAGTTCGATATTCGCTCGGTGCGAAGCAATCAACGCGCGGACCACGCGATCGATGTTTCCTCCCGCCAGATAATGGGCTTCGAGCCCTTGTGTTGAAGTGACCAGCCCGGCCTGCACCGCCATAATTTTGGATTGCACGACGGCGGTCGGGTTGACTCCCTTCAACGACATCAGCGGCAGAGAAAACGGTCCGATACCCGCTTTGGAGAAGACACATTGAATCCACAGCTTGAAATATTTTGCCATCAGAAAGAACGCAACAATCGCGACCAATCCGAAAAAACCAATCAGACCGTAGAACAGAATCTGGCCGAACATAAAATTTATTCCTCTAGGCAGTATCGTCCCGGATCAGGATAGGTTCCGGAAGATTCTCTGTGATAGGATATTTTGAACTGAGGACGATTGTTGACGTCGATGATAACGAATCATCTTAATTGGTGGATCTACGGAATCCAAAAGAAAATCGAAATCTCTTCTTTCTGAATGTTTATCGTGGAATGTTCCTTCCCACGGTATCAATCGACTATAATTCCCCACAAACAGACACTCCGAACTGGTAACTAACGTACGATGGATTACTCCAGCCTCGCAATCTGGATGGGCGTTCTGGCACTGGCGTTCATTATTGCGGAATTTTTTATTCCGTCCGGGGGAATTCTCACCATTTTCGCCGTCCTCAGCGGCGTGGTTTCGGTCTGGGCCGCTTATCAGGCGTGGTGGGACCGCCAGCCCGTGATTTGGTGGCTGTATCTGATTGTCTTTATGTCCTCAATTCCTACCGTGCTGGTGGGAACGGTGGTAATTTTGCCCAGAACCCGTTTCGGACGACGAATCATGCCCGATCCGCCATCCGCCGAGGCGAGTCGCCCCTATTTGAAGGAACGGGAAAAACTTTTGAAATTAGTGGGATCTGTCGGGACCACCGCCACGTTACATACTCCCGGAGGGATTACTCTCATCGACGGTCGACGCTATCACAGTGAAAGCCGCGGATTGTTGATCGAACCTTCCACTCCGGTCAAAGTCATCGAGGTGGAGGGAACTCGTATCGTCGTCGAACAGATCGATGACTCCGAGAGTATTGATCTCCCTGCGCCGGTGGAAATCGCTTCGCTGGAAGAGGACGAAGCCGGCGACTCGTCGGAAGAAGATCTTGACTTTCCATTTCCCGACAAGTAACACAAACAGATAGGCACACTTCCTCAGGACGAATTTCTGTCCGCTTTTCCAGAAGATCCCGACCTATGAATTTTATCACTCTCCCAGCGTTCCAGAACATGAGCGTGTTGGCGTTGGATACCGGGACGGCGGTCGTCATCGGGGCGATCACGTTTATTATCCTGCTGATCATCTTCGGGATGTTTGCCCGCTATCTGTCGTTGTGGATTCAATCGGTCTTCACCGGGGCCGGAATCGGACCGATTACATTGATCATGATGACGATCAAGAAGATCAATCCCGCCGTGATTGTGAAAAGCAAGATCATCGCCGTCCAGGCCGGTCTGACCGACTATTATCCGATCTCGACCAACGCGCTCGAAGCCCACTATATGGCGGGCGGGAATGTGGAGCGGGTCGTCCGTTCGCTGGTCGCCGCTCATCGCGCGAAAATCGAACTCGACTGGGATACCGCCGCCGCGATCGACCTCGCGGGTCGCGATATCCTCGAAGCGGTCCGCACGAGCGTTTATCCCAAAGTGATCGATTGCCCCGATCCGTCGCAGACCGCCGGAACTCTCGACGCGGTTGCGGGTGACGGGATCCAACTCAAAGCCCGGGCTCGCGTGACCGTCCGAACCAACATCGCCCAACTGATCGGGGGAGCGACCGAAGAGACGGTCGTCGCACGCGTCGGTCAGGGGATCGTTCAGGCGATTGGTTCGACCGAATCGTACGCCACGGTGCTCGAAAATCCGGATAGTATTTCTCGCACCGTGCTGAACCTGGGTCTCGAAGCCCAGACCGCGTACGAAATTGTTTCCATCGACATCGCCGATATCGATGTCGGAGAAAACATCGGCGCACGACTGCAAGCCGATCAGGCCGAAGCCGATATGCAGGTCGCCCAGGCGAAAGCGGAAGAACGCCGCGCGTCGGCGATGGCCCAGGAACAGGAAATGCGAGCCAAAATTCAGGCCAACCGGGCCAAAGTGGTCGATGCGGAAGCCTTGGTCCCGCAGGCGATCGCCGAATCGTTCCGCGGCGGTCAACTCGGTCTGCTCGATTATTACGAACTGAAGAACGTGCAGGCGGATACCGATATGCGGGCTGCGATCGCCGGAACCGGTAAAGTTACCTCCACTAAAGCGACCGATTAGAGTGAGAATCACTTCATTCTCATGACTTGAGTCGCGGAATCAAATCACCATGTCTTTCGACATTCCCATCCAACCTGTTCTGGCGAACGGCTTCAATGGCATGTTCGTCGTGTTGTTTGTGATCATTGCCATCTACGGCTTTATCAGCAACCTGATTACGGAAGCCAAACAGGCCAAAAAGAAACAACAAAAACAGGGTCGTCGTCCGCAGGGAGATCGCGGCAACCTACAGGGAGAAATTGACGACTTCCTGAAAGAAGTTCTGGGAGGGAACGCTCCTCAAAAGCCGAAGCCGAGGCCTCAACAAAAGCCAAAACCCAAACCGAAGCCGAATCCCCAGCGTCAACGGGAATTGGATGCGGAAGAGGAAACTCGACGACGTCGCCGCTTCCAGGAAACCTCCGCTCACGTCGAACAGGAGCCGCCCCGTCGGCAACCCGAACGCCGTCCCCGTCCTCAACCGACTCCTCAAAAACGCCGACCGCCCAAACAACGACGCCCCCAGCCCCAGAAACCGGCGACACCAACCTTCGCGGACGAGGAGCCAAAGCGCAAGTCGTTGAAAGACAGACACATCAATTCCGGCGTTGACGATCACGTCAGCTCCTATATGCATGGAAAACCGGACAATGCGATCGATCTCGATGCTGGTCCCATTCCCGGCTCCATCGATGCGGCCGCCAGTCCCATTCTCGAGGGCAAACCCAAAGAGTCGGAGATTTCGGATGTCGCTCTGCAGATGGGCGAACTGCTTCGGACACCTGCCGGGCTGCAACAGGCGATCCTCGCCAACGAAATTCTTTCCAAGCCGAAGGCTCTGCGGTAAGATAAAGAAGCGTGCAGTCCTTCGATCCAATCTCACGGCCGGAACCGTATGTCTTCCGATGAACAACCGCTGATTCTGCTACTCGCCGGGGAACTCCGGATGCGCGGAGGGACGGCGTACACACTGCGTCTCAAACGGGGACTCACCGATTACGGATTCCGAGTCTCCTTGATCGCGGAAGACACGTCGCAACTCTCTCGCGAAATTTGCGATAAACTGGAGGTTCGCGAAGTGACCCACATGACGACTCCTCTGTTGAGTCGAGTTGTCTTGAAGTTATTCGCTGCCGAATTTGAAGATCGCCCCCCTCCGAAGCTGATCCACATTCAGACGCGTCAAATGCTCAAACAGGGAATGCTGCTCGCGTCGGAATGGAACATCCCCTGTGTGGTGACGATGCACGATTACCTCGGGGACCGCGAATTCCTCCGCATCAATCCGCATATCTGTCGCCGCGTGATTGCGGTGAGCGATTCCGTGCGTAACGACTTGCTCGCCAGAACCGGATTGAGCCCTGAAGTCGTCCAGGTCATTCGGAGTGGGGTCGATCTGGGAGAGATGACCGCCGGTCAGGAAATTCTACCCGATGACCGACCTCCCGTGATCGGGACCGCGGGCGCTCTCGAACAGATCAAGGGAGTTCATTTTTTCCTGGGGGCTGCCAAATGCGTTCTCGAAAAGTTCCCCGAGGCTCAGTTTCTGGTCTCAGGGTCCGGCCCGGAAGAACAACGACTCCGCGAACTGGTCCGCTCGCTCGATATCGAAAAATCGGTGACCTTCGTGCCCAGCCTGAACGATTTCTCCGCCGCCATCGAGGCGATGGATATTTTCTGCCTCCCCTCGCTCAAACAGGGCCTCGGCTCGATCATGTTGGAAGCGATGGCCCGCGGACGCCCCGTCATCGCCACCAAGACCGGCGGTGTCTACAGCGTCGTCAAAGATCAGCAGAACGGCCTGATTGTTCCGCCCGGCGACGTCGAAATCCTGGCCCAGAGAATCATCGATCTCTTAACCCGTCCCGAACGCGCTCGTGAATTAGGCGAAGCGGGGCGGGATCACGTCCGCAAAGAGTACAGCGTCACGCGGATGCTCGAACAGACCGCCAAACTTTACTGGGAACTGCTGGAGACCGCCGACAAGCCCCAAGCCAGTTCCGCCGCCGGCTGATCCGTTTTTCCGTCTTTCCGAAAATCAATCTTTGCGTACGCTGTCCAATAACGCCTGCACGTCCTGTTCGAGTCGGTGCGCGAGATCCCTGGTCGCGGTTTTACTTTTGGGGATCGCCGTCACATCAATCGGCTCGCCGAACGAAACGACCGCCCGTCGTCGGCCTCGAATCCGGGCGGTTCTGTTCGAGAGAATGTCCTCCTCGAATTTATCGAGTGTCTCGGCCATCCGTTCGATGCTCGGACTCTCGGCGACGTAATCACCGGGATAACTAAACATCTGCGTGACGAGATACACATCGTCCAAATCCCGATAACAGGCCTCCCGTGCGGGCGTCGATTCAGTGAGTTTTTCCAGTTGTTCGATCGCTTTTTGACGCACCGCTTTGACCCGTTCGGGAATCCGATCGCTGGGATTCTCCACGCCGTACTTGGTTTCCAGCGGCTTGAGGATTTCATCCGAGAGATCGAACACCCGCTCGGGAATGCGCCCTTTCCGAGCTTCCCCCAGATATTCGAGTTCCTTGAGCGAAAGGATCCCTTCCGCCAGTCGATAGATCCGTTCCTGCAGCGGCACTTCGGGACGAGGCCTCCAGTGCATCGACTCTTCCAGTTGACTCATCAGTTCCAACAGTTCGTCGGTCGGGTCTTCCGTATAGAGATACCGCAGGCCGCACGGGATCGCGTAGATCTTTCGATCGGCGCGACGCGCGGCGGAGAGGGCGATCGCGGCCGCTCCCTCCCGAAACGGCGTCACCCGTTCGTTAATGTGGTACACCTCACCCTCGGGAAAGATGACCAGCGGATATTTTCCGGACTGCAGGATCTTGGTCGCCTGCTTGAAGGATCGCAGGTCGGTCCCTTCCCGATCGACGCTGAAACAACCGTGACTTCTCAGATACCAACTCCGCAACTTGCCGCACAATCCCAGCACCTGCCACGCCGTCATGAAGTAGAAACAGGTCTGCGCCTCGTGTGCGGTGTGATACATCACAACGGCATCCGCGTGGGCCGAGTGATTGGGAGTAATCAGAATCCCGGCGTTTTCATCGAGCGCTTTCTGGAGATGTTCGAGACCGCGGATTTCAACGGTGTCCATCTTCTGAGTGTTGATGCGATAGTTGGTGTGCATAAAGCGGCAACAGCGCACCAGCCACGGTTGGAGCATCGGCGACCACCAGCGATCCGGTTTGCGAAATTGTGTGGGATCCATCGTTTCCGATCCTCAACGAAAAACAGGCCGATATCTCAGAGTCGGATTCCTGGAGCAAATCTCACGCGGAAGTACAACTTATTTTAACGGAGTCCCCGGCAACGGTTTGCCGTTGGTCGTCAATATCTGAAAATGATGCACGCGATGGGGGCCGTCGTAACTCCAGACGATTTCCTTGTCGCGGGTCACCTCGAACAGTTTGATCCCCTTCTTCGCCGCGTAACTGGCGATCACCGTATGACCGTTCGGCAGTCGCTGGGCTCCACACGGATCGGCAAACGGCTGCCCTTCAAAATCGTCATTGGTCACTTTCCAGACGACCTTCCCGTCAGCGTCGAGTTCAACCGTCTTATTGCCGTGCGTCAGATTCACCAGCGTGTTTCCATTGGCGAGACGGATGGCGGTGAAGGGCCAGTTCTCGGCGGGACGCCCGCCCAGTTCCGGCAGATCGGTCGCGAACTCTTTCACGACCCGGCCGTCGGGCGCGTATTCCTTTACCTTGAACGCCAGCAGATGCGGGACCAGATAGTTGCCGTTCTCTAACTTACGCGCCATGCGGGTTTGCATGTGGGCGTTGTCGGTTTCGGGTTGCAGCGGACAATCGACGGCGATCCTGCCCTCCGGCGTCACTTCCATCAGCCGCGGTTTCGCTCCCAATTCGGTAATCAGCGTGTTCCCGTTGGGCAGGCGCTGAACGGTTCCGATCTCCCTGTTGTCGGCGGATTTCACGTACTGAAAAACGACCTCGTGATCGCGGGTGAACTCTTTCACTTCGTTCCCCCAGGCGATCAGGACGTTGCCGTTGTCGAGGACGTAACCGTCCCGGGCCGCAGGACGCCCCGCGTTCCAGGCTTCTTTCCCCGCTTCATCGATGATGCCGGTGAACGAGGGACCGGCGACAAAAAAGGAATGCCGGATCGGCTCCTCGGCGTGAGATAGCGAAACCGCGAGGAACGTACCAACGAGACAGAGGAGAGTGCGGCGAATCATGAGCGGCGCTTTCAGAAGGGATTCTGGAACAGATCGTCTGCCTCGATGCTACCCGGAAGCGGTTGGCAACGCACGAATTTTCGGCACGACCTGTCAGTGAAACGATCCGGCAAAACCACTCAGTGGGATCCAACAGGACGGGGTCCAGTGCGACGTCGTCAGGGAGATTTTCTTGCGATTCCTTGCGAGCCACTATACGCTATAACAGGTTGTGATTGGCTGACTTATATGAGACTTGAAATGTGCAGTCATTCTTAATCGCACTGCAGTCGTCGAACATTTATTAGCAGTTGTGAAAGGTGACCTATGAAGGTAGTACACGCTCTCCTATTTTCGTTGGCAACTCTATCAGCCTGTTTCTCACAAGAGAATGAGACCTCGTCTACGTTGACGCGAGCAGAACGCGAAGTAGTTTCAATCTGCCAGCAGATGCAATCCGCTTTTGACGACTACTACACGCAAGCAGACAACCTGAAGGATGCTGCTGCTCGCAAAAAGTATTTGACTGAAAAGGACCCTTCTGCGGAATACGTCGATCAACTGAAAGAGTTTGCGCAGAAACATCAAGGTACGCACGCCGGACTGATGGCGTTGCGTCGCCTGGTTTTACTCGGCGCCGGTGGCGGTACGCGAGACAATCCCCGCGACCTTGGGAAGCGATTTGCGCTCACTCAGCTCATCGATTATGAGAGATCGCCGGAGCTGCCGGAGATCATGCGCTATCTAGCTTCTGGAAATACCGAACCGGCAGTCGAAGGATTTCTACGCGATCTCATTGGATCGAAAACAGCATCCGACGGGAACCGTGTATTTGCCCGTTATATGCTCGCACGATGGCAACTGGATCTCGTCGGTGCCCATGAATACTGGGAACGTCGACTGAAGGAACTGGATGATGGCGATAAATTGCGATACTCGAACGAACGGGAATACTTGCAGACATCGCTGTCGGGAGGGTTTTCATCGCAGAAACTAGCCAACATGGAACGCGAAGCGATTTCATCACTGGAATCGCTAACGAAGTCGTCCTCCAATGTGCGGCAACCTGCTGTCAAAGCGGTTGACGACAAATGGTTGGTCATCCGTGTGGCCCCGGAGAAAACTCAATCCATGCCGCTCGTCACGGACCTGGCCACCGGCTTATTGTTCGAACAAAAGCACCTCAAGCTCGGACGGCCCGCGCCCGACCTCGAAGTGTCCCTGGTCAACGGTGAACTTTGGTCATTGGCACAGCAACGAGGCAGGACGGTCATCATTCAGTTCTCATTTAAAGGCTGCGGTCCGTGCGAAGAGATGTATCCCGATCTGAAAACACTCCAGGAAAAGTTCCCGGATTCTCTCTCGATTCTCAGTATTATGGCTGACGAAGAGAAAAGTGATACAACCGAGGCAGTGCATTCGGGAAAGCTCACATGGAATGTGTGTTGGGACGGGTATCGCGGACCGATTGCTACGAAATGGGCAGTCAATGGATTCCCGACAGTCTATGTCGTTGGGCCGAATGGAAAGATTGCCGGACGTGGCCTACGTGGAGAAGCGTTAAAGTCGAAGGTCGCCCAACTCACAAAGCCTCTTCGAAAGTGATGTGCCAACCATTCGCTCAACCGACGCGGCGGTTGAACGCAAGATCTCAAAGCAAAGTCGTTCACCGCTGCCCGGTGAATCCTGTCGTTAATCAGCCATGAGCGAGGTGACGGTGCGATCCGCAATTGGAGATCATTTCAAATCACAACGAGCCAGACGATGGGCGGTTGTGGTTGGACTGGCAAGTGTCGGCGTAGACATGGTGTTCGTCGTGTGTGGTATTGGTTACGATGCTCGCCTCGCTCTCGCGATGATGGTGTTCGCTCTGATCGTGTGCCTCGCAGATGGTGACCTATGTACGATTGGCCTTTGCTCAAATCCCCGGCAAGGATGGAAACCGTGGATTCGCCTCTCAGTCATCTTGGGCTTGAGCGTGGCTGTGTGCATTGTGCTTGGTTTGGGGATCTGGAAGTTAACAGGGCACGAGATACCAATCTACACGACCCCACCGACGCAAGTCTTCGGGAGAGTTCTACTGGCGTGCTTCATTGCCCCTGTGATGGAAGAGTCGGTCTATCGGCTCATTCTGTGTGTTTCACTTATGAGCGTTCTCGGTTGCTGGAAAACCATTGGAGTCAGTGGTCTCCTGTTTGGAAGCCTGCACTTCTTGTACGGCAACCCGAGCCCAGAGAATCTGGTTGGCGGTTTCATTCTCGCATGGGCCTATCTCAAAAGCGAAACGATCCTGCTTCCGGTCATCTTACACAGTCTTGGCAACTCATTCGTAATCGCCGCGCAAGTTATGGGGTGGTATGTCCTCAACAGTGGTTAACCAATCGGCTCAGCCAGTAGTGCCCAGCCATTTCGCAAACAACCAGATCGCCATTCGCAGCAATATTGAGTTTTTCAACCGTCTGTTAAAATAAGTTTTCTCGATCCAGCGTAGAAAAGGGCCGCGACGTGCATTCTCTCGCCACACTCGCCTGCGGTAACTGCGTGTACTACGCCATGTGGCATCGATTCCCTCCGACCGCATCCTGGGTATTCATCATTCCCGGCTGGTTTCTCGTTCTATCGATCGTGCGTACCTGGTCTGACACGAAGCTGTCGCTCATTCCGAGGATCCCGATCGCGATAATGCTTGTTGTCGCTCTCTTTTTTTTCGCCCCCGGAATGATCGGTCCTCCTCTCGGTTTTTGGATTCCGGTCTGCTGTCTCGTCGGCACGTGGACAGGACTCCGGAATCACTGGAAAACACCGCTCGCCAACAAGCTTGTCGCCGTGACGGTCTTCGTTGCTGCTTCGCTGGTGATATTCGGTGTGCGCGACTATCGGCACTACAGCCAGATGCCGACTTCCGACAAAGAAAAATTTCGTCCCATCTGGGAACAGCGAGAGCCGCAAAACCAAACTGCCGGCTCAAATTTCACTCAACCGGAGCGACTGGGGGAGACAGAGCCGACAGCATCGCCGATCGTTGAATCTCAGCGCGATCAATGATTCCGGAATCTCTCGGGGGCGTTCGCGGATGCAGGTCTTGGAATTCCCAGCGCGGTCATTCTCTGGCCCTCGCTCATCGCTTGGCGGATTCCCTTGCTCCCAGCCACCCAGTACAAGAAACTTCCTGTCTTCCTGCTTTCCTGATTCATAACTTGTCTTCCCAATGAGTGGCCTACTTGGTGGATCGGATGTTGTTGCCTCTTGTGCCTGCGGCACGCCGTTTGACGAGCAAACGGGGCTCCCCATTTCATCTTTGTTCCTGGATCTCTTTGCGTTTGTCAGCGTCTCATTGACTTGGCGTCAAACAGAATGGTCCTCACAGCGGACCCTACAAATCTGCTCTCATCCGCTCGATCGGCGTCATCGGCGTTCCCTTCAATTCAACATCATTCAAACACTGGCGAGACGTCAGCGGCACCCCAGGATTGGCCTTGCTGTTGCGTGCGTACCAGAGTTAGCGTTCGGGGTTATTCGATTTTGGAATCCGGCGATCCAAACATCGCGATCTTTGGCAAGTTGGTATTTTGTGAATCGTCAGTGGTTCGTGGTCAGTTGCCAAGCAGAAACTAGAAACTGGCAATTAGCAACTAGAAAAAGAGAAGGAGTTCACATCATTAAGATCTGTTTCCTGATTCCGTTTCCCGACTCCTCGCGTCCCAAACAGTCGTTGTAGGTCGGGTTAGCCGAGCGC
>JABURQ010000178.1 GCA_014762625.1 Planctomycetaceae bacterium
AACCCCCTGTAGTCCCCCTTGGTAAGGGGGACAAAACTTGATTCACACCTTTCTCGCGCAGTGGCGCGGCGACGCAGCGAAAAGGATCTACATTCGACGCCCGGCGGTTCAATACTGACAGCGTGATCTCAGAATCTCTTTGAGTCTGAGAGAAGGGTGAGGCATACTGAGAGGAGAATAACCTCTCACGCTCAGGAGTTATGTGATGCCAGAATGCTCGCTCGATCGTCGTCAGTTTCTCGCCGGTTCGGCGGCCGCCGCTCTCTCGACCTTTTCCTACGAGTCAGCCCGAGGCTATCAGGCCAACGATACCTTGAACGTCGCCTGTCTCGGAACAGGAGGACGCTCCCGTAAACTGGTTCCCAAACTGGCCAGCGTTCCCAATGTTCGCATCGCGGCGGTTTGCGATGTCTACGACAAGCATCTCGAAATGGGGCTCGGTATGGCTGATCCCAACGCGATCAGGGAAGATACCGACTACCGCAAGTTGCTCGACCGGAAAGACATCGACGCGGTGTTGATCGCGGCACCCGATCATTGGCACGTGCCGATGACGGTCGACGCCTGCAACGCAGGCAAAGACGTCTATGTCGAAAAACCGCTGACGCATACCTTGAGCGAAGGGGCCGCCGTCATTGCGGCTCAAAACGACAACCAGAAGATCGTGCAGGTCGGCACACAGCAGCGGAATATGCCGCACCTGAAAGAAGCGAAAGAGATTCTCAAGTCGGGAGAACTGGGGGATATCCATAAGGTCTACATGTCATGGAACCGGAATTCGGCCCGCTGGCAAAAACCGGATTACGGGATCCAACCGAACGAAGTTCGCTGGAAACAGTTTCTCGGGAACGCACCCGATCAGCCGTTCGATGAATACCGACTGCGGAATTGGCGTTGGTTCTGGGATTTCGGCGGCGGGATCTTTACCGATCTCATGGTGCACTGGATGGACACCGCCTACTGGATGCTCGATATGGATAACCCAACGAGTGCCATGAGTATCGGCGATCAGTTCGCGGCGATGGATCTTTGGGAGACTCCCGACACCGTGCAGACGTTACTGCATTACCCGAAAGACAAATTGCAGGCCCATTTTGAAGGGACGTTCGTCAATCATCAGAACCGGGCCTGCCTGATCATCATGGGACGCGAAGCGAGCCTCTATTGCGACCGGGGACGCTACGAAGTCCGTCCCGAACGGGGCAGCAAAGTCGAGGCCCGCAAACGCGTTGACGGCAAGCGGGACATTCTTGGACTCGATTTCTACGACGAAGTGGACGGCGCTCTGTATCACCTGCAGGAATGGGTGGCGTGTGTCCGCAGTCGCGAAAAACCAAGCTGCCCGGCGGAGGAGGGAGTCCGCTCAGCAGCCGCCGCGCATATGGCCAATCATTCGGTACGTACAGGTAAAGTGGCTAACTGGAGCGAGTTAAACGGTTGATGGAAAGAGGTTTGAATGCAGGTGATGACCGTAGTTATGGAAACACTCATCTTCACTAATCGGCATTGATTACAGTATTTGATCCTGATTACCGTGGATCAGTGCTTTTGATTTTATTTGGAGTATTCTGCAAAACGCACTCAGGGGATAGGAATTTATGGACTTTGTACTCCTGGGAATAATTGGTTTCTATTTTCTCGTGTTTGCGATCCCTGTCTCGGTTTTGCGCCGCAGTAAGGTCTCTCAAGATCGACTGATTATCTTCTTCAAGAAGGGACTCTTTTTTCTGGTCCCATTTTCGGTGTTTTATGTCTTCTTCTCCACGATGGTGGGGGGGGATTTAGGATTCCAGGTCGGTTGCTTCGTCGGGCCGATCCTGGGTTTTTGGCTACTGTTGTCGCGAGCGGCGCATGTGTTCAATCGCGAATCCTCCTCCTCTGAGAATCGATGAGAAAAGATAGTTCACCTCATCCACACTCAAACAGAACAGGCTCTCATCATGGCCAATAAACAACAGAATCCTCCTCCCGGTTTTCATTCGGTGACGCCGTATCTGTTTATTCGCGGAGCCGCCGAGGCCATCGAATACTACAAACAGGCGTTCGGAGCCGAAGAAGTCTTCCGCATGCCGGGACCGGACGGCAAGATCATGCACGCCGAAATTCAGATCGGCGACTCGCGTGTCATGCTGGCCGATGAGAATCCCGACATGGGGGTCAGCAGTCCGAGTTCATTAAACGGCACGTCCGCCAGCTTTCTGATCTATGTCGAAAATGTGGACGAGAGCTTTGAGAAAGCATTGGCCGTCGGCGGAGAAGTGTATCGACCGGTTGCGGATCAATTTTACGGCGACCGTTCCGGTTGTCTGACCGATCCGTTCGGTCACGTCTGGACGATCTCGACAAACACCGAAGAACTCACGCCGGAAGAATTTCAGAAACGGGTGGATGAGATGACGGAACAGATGGAAGGGTGAGCCAACGTTCAATTCTTGAAAGATGTTTTCAGCGAACTATTTGGAGAGAAGTTCTAACAATTGATCTTTCACATTTTCGCCTCCGTTAAACGTAATCAGTGCTTTTAACAGGTTTCCATCAATATTTGTGGGTAGTTCGGCAACTCTTCCGTTCACAAAGACGCTAACAAAGGCTTCCTTTTCATAGTTTCCCAATGATGATATCGGATTCTCAAAATCAAGGTCCAGGCTTGTTGGTTGAGTCCAGATGGCTGCTTTGTCGGGAGCTGATTCTACAACTAACAGTGTTTGAGATCCTCCATCTCTAATTTTTCGAAAATTAATCCCCTTCAACGGATCAACAGCAAAGTCTCCCTGAAAGACATGCATAGAAGTTTTAGAGGGGTCATCGACTCCCACAGATTTGAACACATCTGGCATTTCAGCTATGAGTTTTCTGTTGTGTGCGCTGGTCCAAGGTTCATCCATTCGAAATTTATCATACAGTTCCTGGTGGCCCAGATATGGGAGAATATGCACTCGCCAACTCAGCTCTCTACCTTTTCCTTTTGAATCACCACCCACTGCGGGAAATTCATAATGAATATCATGATAGTTGTGGAAGGCGAGGCCGATTCTTTTGAACTGATTTCGATATTCGGCTTGAGTGACAGCTTGTTTAGCGGATTGAATGGCAGGGTCGAGAATCCGAACAAGGTCTGAGAAATTCTTCGGTTTGGTGAGGGAGAGTGTCACTCGGTTTTGATCGGCACTGACTGCCAGTCCATCAATCATTTGATCTTCCATGCCTTTCAAAATCTTTCTCGCTGCTTGATCCTCTATCATTCTTGTGGAATCAAAACCACTCCCCTGTTTCCTCAGGCGGTCTTGCTCAACTTTTAGAGCAGAATCCCAGTTTGTTTGTATCTTTTGAGCAGCGGAACGATCATTTGCGGAAACACTTAATGCGAGCAGGTTTGAATTGTGAAACCCACCAGCCAGCTTGACAGCCTTCAGATCCTTTAGCAAAGTTGCAAAGTTATTGAAGTCTGAGAAAAAATCTTCAGGCAATTGTTCTTTTGCTTTCTCTGCGAGCGCCTGACACAGTGACGGAGAGGAAACAACGATGAAATCTTCATTTTTATTTGTGTTTAATAACTCCTTCCTTAATTCGCTCTCGGGCTGCTGTGGCCTCATCATTTTTTCAAACAGTGTAGTTCGCGTCGCGATGAGCCTGTTCCCATCGATATAGTAAATATCATCCATCCCATCTTCCTGGAATCGTTTAACTTGGACTCCAAACATTTCGATAGTTGGGGTGTCCTCCAGCAACCAATTTTTCAGTAGGTCGTTGATCAATTCCTCGTTGTTAAATTCAATAATGACACTGGGAAACGCTTCATCCTCATTGTCTTGCTCTGCCTCAGTTGCATCGTTTTCTTCGGGAGGTTCAGTGATGATGACAGTTTCTTCCTCTTCATAAAACATCTGCTTTGGCAGACTCTCAGCCGCTTTCTGATCCCAAAGTACCATGATTTGATTGACACCGCGGTAATCAAAATCAAACTGAGCTTGGAAGAGTCGGTCTTCGAGGACGGGCCAAATTCTGGACATCATGGCATCAGCAAGTCCGGCTTCATCCAGAGCAGCTAACACATTCCACTGGTAGATTCGAGCAGGATGAACAATAACTGCACTGTGATAATCTTCACTCACACATTTCAGGTCGATTTGTTCAAACAGATTAGATGAGTTTGTTTCTTTGTTGATCTCTGGGGTTTGAGGATTGCCTGTTTGAGTGGTGGAGTCGGTATTGGAAACAGGTGCCGCACCATTCATTGTGAATTCCGGCGGCTTTGCATTTACTGCTTCAGGTGTTGTCTGTCGTGATGATTCTTCGACAACATTGATTGGCGTGTTCTTAGAATCATCATTTGTTGAGCAACCAATAACGCTGATGAAGATAAGACAGAGAGAAAGTATCTGCTGAGGAGAAAAGTGATTCATGATGATGTTGACTTTGAAGAGTTGAGGACACTACCTTTTGGTATGTAAAAAATAACACCTATGAAAGTCCGATCTCAATACTCGACCTCGATTTCTAAAGACTTCCCTAAAAAATTATTGTCTCCCTACTTCGCGTTTCTCTGCGGCTTCCCGCCTTTGCGTCAAATCTTCACGTTCCTGCGGAGCCGAAGTCTTTCACCTCGCTCGGAAAAGTACATTTGCGATCGAGATGCGAGTAGCCGCCGTCCACAAAGATGATCTGTCCCGTCGTATGACTCGATCGGGGCGAGGCAAGAAAGACCGTCATGGCGGCGATTTCCTCGATGGTAGTAAAGCGTTGGCCGAGCGGGATCAATTGTTCGATCTCGGCTTTCGCTTGAGCGGGATCAGGCATCTCCGCCAGGCATTTCTCGTACAGCGGCGTCCAGGTCTCCGCCGGCAGAACTGTGTTCACGCGAATGTTGTGCGGCGCGAGATCGACGGCCCACTCGCGCGTCAGGCCGTTGATGGCTCCTTTGGAAGCCGCATACCCCGACGTCCCTCCCTGTCCGGTGATGCAGACTTTCGAACCAATGTTGATGATCGTCCCCTGAGATTTTTTCAATTCCTCCAACGCGTAATGGACGAGCGCGTAATAATGGATCAGATTCCGTTGCAGCGATAACTGAAACGCTTCCGGTCCATCTTCCAGACTGGCACCATCATTGACGCCGGCGTTATTGATGAGGATGTCGATCTTTCCAAACCGGGCAATCGTTTGTTCGATGGCATTTTGACAGGCGTCGAGGTCGGTGAGATCCCCTTGAATGAAGAAACACTCTTTTCCCTCGGCGTCATATTCCCGTTCCAGTTGTTTCCCTTCCTCGGTGCTGCGATTGACGTTGGCGACTTTGGCTCCGTTGGCGATCAGTTCGCGGACGATGCCGAGTCCAATTCCTTTGGAGCCGCCGGTGACGAGAGCGACTTTGTCGGTGAGTTGCAGATCCATGAGGTCGGTTTGTCCCAAAAGTGTGTGGAGGGGGCGGGGGAAGACACGTTTCGCATTATGGTATTCGGTCTGTCCCGGTTTTTCAGCCGAGAGACTCGAGGATTGCCCACATATCTATACTGAGGATATGAATTCAACACCTTCATCACAGAGAACAGTCGCGGTCATCGGAGCGGGAATTTCCGGATTGACTTGCGCTCAACGTCTTCAAAAGGCCGGTTTCGCCGTCACCGTCTTCGAAAAAAGTCGCGGGACCGGCGGTCGCATGTCGACCCGACGAACTGACCAGGGATTTCAATTCGACCACGGGGCTCAGTATTTCACAGTTCGTGATCCGCGATTTCAACGATTTGTCGAAGAATGGCAACAGGAGGGCGTCGTCGCCGGTTGGAATCCGGAAATCGGGGTTCTTACCAAAGGTGAATATGAACCAAAGCAAGAAGAAACCCTGCGGTACGTGGCGGTCCCCGGCATGAATCAGATCGGTCGTCACCTCGCGCGGGGGCTCGACATTCATTTTCAGACGCGCGTCAGGCCTCCCGTTCGTGAAGCAGCACACTGGCTGATTTATGACGATCAGGATTTTCTGCTCGAGGAATTCGACGTCGTCATCTCGACTGCACCGGCAGCTCAATCGGCGGAGTTGCTCGTCGCCTCGCCCAATCTCTCATTCGCTGCACAGCAAGTGAAAATGACTGGCTGCTGGGCGGTGATGCTGGCGTTTGAAGAATCTCTGGGGCTTCCCTTTGAGGCGGCGTTTGTGAATGATTCTCCGCTTTCATGGGTTGCTTGCAACAGCAGTAAGCCGGGGCGGGAGAAGAACGTGGAAACATGGGTTTTGCATGCGTCTCCCGAATGGAGTGAAGAACATCTCGAACGACAACCGAACGAGATGCTGTTTCAATTGACGGAGGCCTTCTGGTCTGCGACGGGACTCGCCGCACGAGAGCCCGAATCTCTTACCGCGCATCGCTGGCGATATGCTGTACCGCCGGAACCTCTGTCGGAGCGTTACCTGTTTGATCAGGAATTACAGATCGGAGCTTGCGGAGACTGGTGCGGCGGGCCGCGTGTCGAGGGGGCGTTTGTGAGTGGCTACGAATTGGCCGAGCGGATTATCGCCACTGTTCGTACTACCTCATCTGATCGGCAGGGCTGAGGAATCAATCGTCGGCACTTTCGCCCAGCGTCTCAAACCCCTCTCGCACGATCAGGACGGCAATGATCAGGGCGGTTACCGGATCGAGCCACCATAGCCCCCAGAGGTAGTGGGCTCCCAGGCCAATTAACAGAGCCACGGAGAGGAAAACGCAGGCGAGAGTTTCCTTGGAATCGGCAATCAGACTGCGGCTTTGAATCTTCTGCCCCAGTCGAAATTTCAGCAAAAATAGGACCGGCATTACCAGAACGGAGACGGCTGCGAGCGCGATTCCGATGAGGCTGGTCTCCGGTGCCTGTTGCCACAGAAGAGCGGCACCGGCATCGAAGGAGATATACGCTCCAAGAATAAAGAACGTATAACCGACAAGCCGTTCGGCACGCTGTTCAACCCGTTCGAAATCCTCCGTTTCTTCATCGGGCGCAAACTTCCAGAACCTCCAGATAATCACCATACCGGACAACGATTCGATGAAACTGTCCAGACCGAATCCGAGCAGGGCCTGGCTTCCCGAGGTCGAGGCCCCGAAGATTGCCACCGCGCCTTCCAGGAGATTGTAAAACACGGTGAACAGCGCGAGTGCGAGGGCTTGTGATCTCTTCGTTCGCATTTCACATCGCGGCTTTAGAAGGAGACAATTCGGCGTTCTGTTTTGACAGCTCGTGCTGACCGGTCGTCAGACTCGCCGTAGAGTGCTGCTGAGATACGGTCGTTAACTCCCCAGGGAGACCTAGTTCGTGGAGGATTCATTGGAGAGCGATTTTGCCTGCTGTTTGATGGGAAGAGGGAGGTCAGCCTCGTCCTCAAGTTCGACTTTCATCGCCAGGAACGTCATCAAATCCTTCAAAGAGACCAGCCCCACCAGAGAACCATTCTCGACGACCATCGCTCTTGAGGCTTTGGTGCGATTGAGTTGGGATAAGACCTGCATCGCGTCTGCATCCGCGTTGACGGAATTTTCTGCGGAGCATTCGTTCGAGATGTCGCGTACATGCTTAATTCCCCATTCGGAGCGGTCGACTTTTTTCACATCGCGAAATGTCACACAACCGACCAGTTCTTCTCCCTCGACGACCGGAAACATCTTGTAGTGATGTTTGTAGAAATAGTTTTCCACCAGATCCGCTACGGTCACGTCGGGAGAGACGCTCACCGGTTGGTCATTCATGAATTGGCGGATGTTTTCTCCTTCCAGAATTCGTCTCGTAATGAGTTGCTGGTAAGACATTCCCGCGGCCCCGCGCAGGAACATACCGATTAAAGCGTACCAGATGCCGCCGATCACATTCCCGCCAAATAATGACAAGATCCCCAGGAAGATCAAAATGGTTCCGAATCCGGAACCGATGTTGGAGGTAATCCGCGTCGCTTTGCGGATGTTGTTTTGCCAATGCCAGAGCGCCGCTCGAAACACACGACCGCCATCCAGCGGAAACGCGGGAATCATGTTGAAGATCACGACCACGCCGTTAATCAGTCCCAGCCACTGAAGGACGGCGACCACAGGTGGCGCGAGATTCATCATCGAGCCGAGGGCTGCAAGACCGAAACACGCTGCGGAGATGAGGACACTGGCGATGGGGCCGGCGATCGCCATCCAGAATTCCGATTTCGCGCTCGGTGGTTCTTTCTCCATTTCCGCGACGCCGCCGAAGATAAAGAGTGTGATTCCGCGGATGGGAATTCCGAAGCGACGAGCGACCACGGAGTGGGACATCTCGTGCAACAGAATCGAGACAAACAGCCCCAGCATTCCCGAGATGCCCATAATCCAGTACGTCGATTTCGCCAGATCGGGATATTCTTGAGGAAAGTAACCCGTGGCGAGCGACCACGAGACCAGAAGGGCGATAAAAATCCAGCTGAAATCAATCTTGACCGAGAAGCCGAAGAGATTGAGGAGTTCAATTTGTCTGCCGAACATGAAGTGGCTTTCTATTGCGGAAATCTCGGGAACGGGAAGGCTTTCGCTTGTTACGAGGCATCGATGTCCGCGTGCAGCCATTCACGAGCTGCCGCGATTTCCGATTTGTCAAAATATTTGATCTTGGCAGTGGTGAAGGGACGGCAAAAGACACTCATTCCTTTTTCCCACTTCGATTCACCAACGATTGCCAGCCGTTCGATGTCGTTGAAATGTTTGACGTCGAACTTGATATCTTCCCACAACGCACCCGCGTCCCAGCCGTGGAAATCTTGCAGGACAACCAGCATTCGAACCTTGCCGAACTGCTTGATTCGTTCTTCCGTCAGCGGAACGAACTCTTCGTAAGCTTCCTTCGAGAGTTTTCCGGCCAATTCGACTTCAATAATTTTTCCTTCGGCAATTTCTGTAATTTCAAATGACATAGAGATTCTCCTTCAATTTTGAGTGCAGATAATAATGTTTCTCATTTGACGTCGATTCTTACTCGAACTGGCTTGAGGCGCGTTCGATACTGGCTTTCATGTCTGCGACGGCTTTTTCCACGCCGCTTTTCAAATCTTCCCAAGCCCGATCGCCGGCGGATTGTATTTCCCCCAATTTCTGTTGGGCGTGGTTACGTTTCTCTCGTAAATCCGCCAGCTGTCGATCGTAAGCAATCTTTGCATCAGCTTCCGACTGTTTCGCTTTCGCTTCCCATTGGTCAATCTGGGCGTTCCACTGATCGATCTGACCTTTCAGTTTTTCTACATAGGCGTCTCGGGACATAATTGACTTCCTTTCGTCGTGAAAAAGTTGATGACAACTTCACTCTTTCATCGCGTGAGGCAACTCCCCACTTCCAGTATAACCTTTTTCGAAAAATGAATTGGGGCAATTTCTTTCACAGTTGCAAGTAAGCAAAGTTCTTTATCCCGGCGGTTGAAGAAAAGGGGGACCTCTGCCGAGGATTCGCCTCTTCCGAATCGTAGAGCAAAACTCATCATCCTCGAACCTCCGCTGAGGCATAGAGTTTGATCTTCAACTGAATTCAAACACCACCTCTCGGAAGCTCGAAATGACTCGATAGTGCCTGGGGGAATCACTGCGGGACGTAAACGTCGCTGCCGCCATGTTGCGGATGATACCGGACATCCAGCAGGTTATGAGGTCGTCGGGCTCCCGCCTGGATTACTTCTTCCATCGCGGTTTGCCATTGTCGCCAAGTATCGACCTCTCCCCGCAGAATCGCCACACCATCTTCGACGGTCACGTCGATCTGATTGCTTTTGTCAAAGAAGGTACGCAGGAGCTTCTCTTCGATGTCGGCTTTGATTTCTGCGTCCGGCTTCGGGACCCATTCTTTGGCGACTGACAGATAGTTATTGACGTGGACGACTCCCTTTTGAGCACCACTGATCCAGCCCGCCGCCTTTTTTTCAAAGCTCGTATCGACCAGGCCATACAGGCTGACATGTCCATTGCGGCAATGCACTCGAATTTCGTGGCGAGAAACATAGGGGTCACGCTGAAAGGCTGATTGAACGTAATCGATAATTTCACGGGCGGTCGGTTCCTCGTCCGGATAGCGCACTTTCAGTCGGTTTTTAACGCGCCACACACCCAACGTCCCGCGTGCTGTTTCTTCGGCGGATTCTTTCGCTCGCAAGCGACCGACTTCACCGCTGAGCGTTACAGTACCGCCCTCAGAAGTCACCTCTATCGTTTCCAGATAGCTCAAAACCCGAGGATCGTATCGCAAAGCCAACTCGACCGTATCGCGAATTTTGTCGTCCGTTAAGTCGACCAAACGCGACCGGCGGCGGATGCCATCGTAGCGATCGTAATCGACCTGAATTCCGCGGACGTCGACGACTTTGGCTCCCGAATGCGCGGCAAATTGTTCCGCGCGGGATTTCGCTGCCGATGTCGGCACAAAACCGGTTAACGTCACTTTCCCTTTCTCGACCAGGACGTCGAGTTTTGAGTCGCTGAGCAAGGCGTCTGACTGGAAGAGCCGATTCAATTCCTCACGAATTTCCGTATCGGGACGTTGATGGGTGTCGTTCAATGTGAGCTGGTTATCGATGTCCACCAGACCTTTCACCCCTCGCGCAATCTGTTCCGCCAAGTGGCGTTCAGCCTGAGATTGAACGGTGCCGGTGAGCTTTGCGGTTGAAAATTTCACGTCGAGTTGAATGTCTGAGTTTTCCAGGGCGTCGCTTGCCTGGAAAGCGTTCTCTAGATCTTTCAGAATTTGATCGTCTTCTCGATCGTCCGTGATCACCACAATCTGATTGATGACCGATTCGACGCCTCTCACGCGTTGAGCGATTTCGAACGCCGCCTGTCGAGCGAGTAAGTTGTCAACTTTCCCTGCTAAGGTGACGATGGAATTGTCACAGGTCGTATCAACTTTATGAGACGCAACCGCTTCGGATTTGAGGAGCTCAGTTTCTACCCCCAGAGCAATTTCTCGATCGTCGAGTCGCTCGGTAGGTTGTGCCGTTAATACTCGTTGTCCACTGAAGAAGGCCAGAACAAAAGCGATCAGGAAACTGGCCAATAACTGGTTCGGTCGAGATAATCTCATGAAGTCCTCATCATTGATGGGATGAAAGTGTGCAGATACCTTTCGGTATCACAAGCGGGCATCCAGAATGATTATGAGTCTGGATGAATGACACGGCGGTTTGCAGAGACCGCTATTAGGTTCGGGTTCCCTCGATATCCGGCTGGAGCGGGAACGTTCGTGTCTGAGTTATGCCTATTATAAATAGATCGGCTAGTTCTTGCAAACAAGGGGTATCTCGATCCCTGTTGGTTGGTGTGTTGCTGGATGATTGAGAAACATTGCATGTGAGTGACGCTCCTCGTCCGGCAGACTTGTTTTCAAAAGGTGGGAGTCTATGATTTCGCCTGTTCCAGGATTTTAAATTTCACGTTGTGAAGAAGTTTCAATCGTCAAGGAATTTCGATGTCCGATTCGCCTCTGTTCCAATCGTTTGATCTGCATGGTCTTTCTCTCAAAAATCGTATCGTGATGGCACCGATGACCAGGGCACGTGCCGGAAAGGATCGCATTCCGAATGATTTGATGGCCGAGTATTACACCCAGCGTGCTGCTGCCGGCTTGATCATCACCGAGGCAACGACGATTTCGGAACAGGCGAACGGCTGGAATGAATCACCGGGAATCTATACGGACGAAATGGTCGAGGGTTGGAAGACCGTTGTGAATGCGGTTCACCAGGCGGGTGGGATAATCTTTCTGCAACTGTGGCATACCGGACGCGCTTCTCACAGCAGTTTTCATAACGGAGAACCGGCCGTCGCTCCGTCGGCCATCAAGATCGATGGGGACTACATTCATACTCCCCAAGGAAAAGAAGAGTACGAAGTTCCCCGCGCGTTGGAGACCGGTGAAATCCCCGGGCTCATTGACGATTATCGGCAAGCGGCGGAACGCGCCCGGCAAGCGGGATTTGATGGCGTCGAGATACATAGCGCCAACGGTTATCTGCTCGATGAGTTTTTGCAATCGAAGACGAATCATCGCGAGGACCAGTACGGCGGCAGCGTCGAAAATCGTTATCGCCTGTTGAATGAAGTGGTCGAAGCCGTCTCCTCAGTCTGGACTCCAGAGCGCGTGGCGGTCCGTCTGGCACCGAACGGATCATTTAATGACATGGGCTCTCCCGATTTTCGCGAGCAGTTTCTGTATACCGCCGAACAACTCGACAAGTTCGGGTTGGCCTATCTGCACGTGATGGACGGTCTGGCGTTCGGGTTTCATGAACTCGGAGATCCGATGACGCTCGACGAGTTTCGTAAAGTGTTTTCAGGTCCGCTGATGGGGAATTGCGGTTATACCAAGGAAGAAGCCGAGCAAAAGATCTCTGAGGGACTTGCTGACTTGGCGGCCTTCGGCAGACCGTTCATCAGCAATCCGGATCTGGTCGAGCGGTTCCGGAATCACTGGCCGCTGGCTCCCGAAGCCGATGTTTCTGACTGGTACACTCCGGCAGGCGCGAAAGGTTACACTGATTTTTCGACCTACTCGGCGTAAGCTCTCACGAGATTCTATGGGTTTCCGACCTCCGGTAAATCCAGTTTCTCGCCATCGAGATAAGTCGCCAGAACTTTTGTGTCTTTAATATCGTTCGGCAGGCAGGTGAGCAGGTTGCGGTCGATGATAATGAAGTCGGCACGTTTTCCCGGTTCGAGGGAACCGATTTCATCTTCCATCCGCATCAGCCAGGCATTATTGATGGTGTAGTAGCGAAGCATTTGCTCCCGATTGAGAGCCTGTTCCGGATGGACGGCTGCGTCGTACCATTTGGCCCGCCGGGTCACCGTCACCCACATACCGAAGAAGGGATTGTAGGGATTGACACTCCGCATCGAGCCGATTTTCTGCATGTGATCGCTGCCGCCGCCGCAAATCACGCCTGCTTCGAATAACGATTTCAGCGGAATGAAATAATCGAGTCGCGGAATTCCGAACTGCTCGATCAGCGTGCGGGCGTCGAGATACAACCACGCCGGTTGCAGATCGACGCCGATTCCGACGGAGGCGGCGCCCGTAATCGCCTGTTGGCTCATGAAACTGGAATGAGTGATTGACGAATGCGTCGGTGCCACGGGAACGGATTCATTCACACGTTGATAGGTACGAACCAGTGATCCCACCGCGCCATCTCCCTGACAGTGAGCGGTGAACGCGAGATCGCGGGAGACGGTCGCCTTCACCAGGTCAAACAGCCGAGGATCTTCGATATACCGCATTCCTTTGTAAGCCGGGTCGTCGATGCCGTAAATTCGACTGACTCCCCACGGCTTGTCGAAGAACGCGCTCCCGGTCAACATGCCGCCGTCCAGAAAGACTTTCACTCCGATGATACCGAGTCTCGGATGGGGGTCGGTAAAGAGTGGATCGCCGGCGAATGTGTCGAGGCGTTTTTCGATGGTATCGAAATCGGAATTGGGAGAGAGGCCGCGCGAGAGTCGCATGCGGATCGTCAAGCGTTCGTCGGCCAGAAGTCGTTGGTACTGCGCCTGAGCCGAGTCGCTGCAATTCCGGTCGATGACGCCCGTCATCCCCCAGCGATTATAATCCTGAAACAGCGCGACGAGACGCGCGTCCCGTTCGTCCTGTGAGAGTTTGCGGGAGACGGAGTCCCCTTTCGATTTCAGCACGGCACCCGCTTGTCGAACGACGCCGGTCGGCTCTCCGTTGGAATCGACCATGACGTGTTCCGGATGCTGTTTCGCGAACTCTGCGTCGATGCCGTTCTCTTTCAACGCGAGACTGTTGGCTGAGGCATCGGGCCCGGTGCGGAAGAAGACCGGATGATCGGGGGCCGCTTCGTCCAGCTCCTGCCGGGTGGGGTAGCGTTGTTCCCTGAGTCGGGTGATGAATATTTGCGAGGTCCGGATCCATTCCCCTTTGGGAACAACTTTCGCGCGTTCGCGGATATAAGCCAGCACATCCGTGATCGTCTCCATCGGCGGGATTTCGTGATCCGCTTCGTACATGCTTGCGCCCGTGGGATGGACGTGAGAATCGATTAAGCCGGGTAACACCATTTTGCCGTCGAGATCGATGCTTTTCGTTGAGGGACCATCCCATTGTTGAATCTCGTCATCGGCACCGACTGCAACGACCTTGCCGTTCTTCACAGCCAGTGCTTGAACGACCGTGAAGTCTTCATCGACAGTCACAATCCTGCCGTTGTGGAGAATCAGGTCCGCTGGTGGTTCCTCGGCCTGAAGGTGAGAGAGAGGGATTACGCCAGAGAGAACACACAGCACAAACAACGAAAATCGCATGAACGAAGTCTCCTTAATGATCGACGGTGCTTCATTGTCGCGAGATGCAAACCGTCACGCAATTGGAATCTCAATCATTCAGGAGCCGGTGCACCAGAGCGGGAAAGTGGTCCACAATCGCGTCGGGAGAGATTTGTGGATCCGACTCATCTTCAGGACGATATTTCCCGGTGCGGACCAGGACTCCACGGAGGCCGGCGTTTTGGGCGCCTCCCACATCCCCTTCCAGATCATCACCGACCATTAAGGCGTGTTCGGCTTCGATTCCCAGAGCGTCGAGTGCCTGTTGAAAGAACGTTTGGGCCGGTTTGCCGACGACGACCGGTTCGATCCCCGAGGCATAGGACAACGCATGCACAAACGGGCCCATATCGAGCGAGAGGCCCTGCTCATCCTGGAAATATTTATTGTCTCCCATTGCAATCAGAGTGCCGTGTTCCATCAACACGCGAAACGCCAGATTCATGTTTTCATAGGTAAAGGCATCACCGGCATCTCCGACAACCACAGCGTTAGGATCGTTAGTCTCCATGCCGTCAAATTGCGGCATCAGATCGGGGTGGATGAGCAGGTGTGGATGGAGTTGGTGTTGTTCCAGATAATTGCGAGCGGCGACCGGTGCGCTGAAGACGTCGTTCGATTCCAGATCGAAACCCTGCTGTTGCAGTCGAGTGACGAGATCGTGTTGTGTTTTGCGAGTCGTGTTTGTGACAAAACGTAGTGGGAGTTTGCGGTCCCGTAATCGCTTCAGAGCTTCTGGTGCGCCGGGAACAGCTTCCCCGTTGATGGAAATGACGCCAGCAATGTCAATCAGTAATGCTTGAACGGGATTTCCTGCGATCATCGTGATTCTCCGCAACACAATGGTGGCTGATTACGAAGAGCGCTTGCGTTCAATGGTAACAAAATTGAAACAGGATCGAAGGTTGCAGATCAACTCGACCCCAGCTCCAGCCATTGTTCGATCCCGCGGAGCAGCATTTCGACGGCGATCGTCCCCGTCACCAGAGACATAATCCGTCCCGTCACATCGATATAGCGGTTGATCTTATCTTCATACCCCTCACCTCGATACTGAATCATGTCGTGAAGTTTTTTGAAACCGGTCACTGCCGTCATCGAGAGCAACACGGGAATGACGATGGCGGGCACCAGTTCTCCGGTCGGTAGAACCGTTCCGGCAGAAACGCTGGCGCTGAGGGTTCCCGGTCCGATCATGAAGGGGATGGCAATAGATCCCCCCGCCGCATGGGGAGTTCCGCGTAGGGTTCTCAGAGAATCCGGCCCCAGAAAGAAAGAGCGAATACTGACCAGTAAGAACACGGTTCCTCCAAAAATGAGAAAGGAGGAAAACCGGACCTGTAGAACATTGGTGAAGAATGCGTCGCCGACCAATGCGATTCCTACAAACGCCAAACAACTGATCGTGCTTCCATGAAAAACCGCTCGAGCAAATTTGGGCCACGCCATGTCCTGAATCAGGTCGAGCAGATAGATGCTCATGAAAAATGGATTCAGCAGGACCAGCATCAATGTTGCTGATCGAATAAATTGGTCACTCACCATCAAACTCCGAGCGCACGAGGGGAAATGAAAGTTCGTTTTTACGTTATCGGATTCGGACGAAGCTTGCGAGTGAGGTGTTAGTAGTCGGAACGATGTATCAGACAAACGCGCGATCATCGTCAACATGTCGCGAAGTTCCGCTCAAGAAGCACGATCGCACGTTGACACAAATCACCTCTCAATCTATTCTTCCGCACTTCCAGAAGAGGTCAGAATTCTCGATTGTCGAAAGTGGTGGGAAGCATGAAATTGCGTTATTGCCAGATTGACGGCGGGAATTTCGGTGACGACCTGAATACCTGGTTGTGGCCGACATTGTTGGGAGATTCGTTCCTCGACGAAAACGATGCAGAATGGTTTCTCGGCGTCGGTTCCATTTTGTCTCACGACCTTCCGCAGGAGTCTCGCAAGATCGTGATGGGAAGCGGGACCGGTTATAAACGTCCGCCGGTCGTCGATGAAAGTTTCGATGTGTTTTGCGTTCGAGGACCTCACACGGCTGCCGCCATGAGTCTTCCCCCTGAAAAAGGAATCGCCGATGGGGCGTACCTCTGTCTGGCGACGGAACGATTTCGTGAAATCGCCAAGCTTCAGAAAACTCACCGAGCCGCCATCGTGCCTCATCATCAGAGTGTCGAGACCATCGACTGGGAGCGGATTGCCGACTCGGGGGATCTGAAGTTCGTCGATCCTCGCCGGCATTTCTTTGACGTCTTCGAGCAGATCGCTCGAGCCGAATGCGTGCTGGCTGAGAGTCTGCACGGAGCGATTATCGCCGATGCGTTGCGCGTTCCCTGGAAACCGTTTCGGATCGGGCATCGATTCAATCTGTTCAAATGGAACGACTGGTTCGCCTCCATCGAGGTGACCGACTGCGAGATTCTCGAATACCCGATCCTTTGGAACCGGGAAGTCTCGCTCTCCACACATCTGAAGCATCGCCTAAAACGTGCTTGCGGTCAGGCATTCAACAAATACCGTTGGAAACAACGCCCTCTCCGTAAAAGCACTCCTGCCGAGTTCGATCAATTCGCGCAGGAGTTGAGCGACGTCGCGAAGCAGGAACAGTTCTTTCTCAGTTCGGACGAGACGCTGCATCGAATCGAGGAACGTCTTCTGTCCTGCCTTGCCGATCTCTCCGCCAGGTACGGGCAGTCGTTGAAATCCGCCGCTTAACGGATCGTCTCTCCGATCGGTTTGCCGTTCACACTGAGAATTTGCGTGTTGGTGGTGGCGTTACCAAAGCGATTGAAATCGTGAAATGTCCAGACCACCTCTTTGTCTCGCGTGATCTCAATAATTTGGGGGTTCTTTTCACCGGCATGACAGTTGCCGATGACGATATTCCCGCTCGGCAACACTTCGAGAGTCGTCACCCAGGCGAGTTGGATATCGGGCAATTCATTCTGAGTCAGTTTCCAGACGATCTTTTTGTCGGGGGTCACTTCGATCACGCTATGGCCGTTTCCCGTGGCGATGAGCGTGTTGCCGTTGTCCAGACGTAAGGCTGAGAAACAGGCGTTCCCAAACGCTTCGACGCCGTGGCCTCCTTTCGGCTCTTTGCCGAACATGGGGACCTTGTACTGCCAGAGGGTCTGTCCTTCTGGACCGTATTCTCGAACCAGGCCGTCCGCTTCGTGGCAGACGAGGTAATGACCGTTATCGAGCTTGCGAACGAGTCGGGTATCTTTATGAGGGTGTGGCTTTTTGACTCGTAGGGGGATCTGTTTCACGATTTTGCCGTCGGGATCGACTTCCAAAATCCGCGTGGCTCCCGATTCAACGATCATGGTGTTGCCGTTCGCGAGTCGCTGGAACGCATGGACTTCCACTCGACGGTCAGCGTTTCCCGGAGAATCTTTAGATTCATATTCCCAGACGACCTGATTCGTCTCGGGATCGACTTCAACGATGTGTGTCCAGTTCGTTTGGAACAGGATGTGACCGTTATCGAGAACGTGCAGATCGTGCAGCGGCCCAATTTTGTATTCCCAGGTCGTATCGCCGCTTTCGTCGATGATCGCGATTCGCCCTTTGGAGGAATCAGCAGTCAACAATTTGCGAGTCTCGTTTTTTGCTGCAAAGAGCGAGGCAACCGAAAGACAAATCACAACAGCGGCGCGAAAAATGTGAGCAACCATCATCCAAACTCCGATCTCGATAGTGTGAAAGTCTTTTTAGGATAGCTGGAAAGTCGTGGCAGCGAAATGAGATTCTGGGAGATGAAATTGAGAACTCTCTCGCCTGGAAAATCAAATCTGTTCTTCATCTGTCATCCAGCGTTTCACTTCAGGCAACTCGTGCTGGTCCATGAGGTCGAGCAGTTCTCCGGGTTCGTTCGAGACGACGAACAGGTCGCGATTGTCCTCTTTCACGAACCCTTCGGCGATAGCGTGGTTGACCTGCTGTAAGAGTGGATCGAAATAACCGCGCACGTTGAGCAGTCCGACGTTTTTGCGATGCAGCCCGAGTTGAGACCAAGTGAGAATTTCAAACAGTTCCTCGAACGTCCCCAAGCCTCCCGGCAAGGCGATAAAGCCGTTCGACATTTCTTCCATCAACGCTTTTCGTTCGTGCATCGATTCGACGATGTGCGTTTCGGACATTTGCTGATGCATCACTTCACGACCGGAAAGAAATTTCGGAATCACGCCGATTACCGTACCGCCTGCTTCCAGAACGCTATCCGCGACAACTCCCATCATTCCGATCGAACCGGCTCCGAAAACGAGTTCCAGGTTTCGGTTTATCATCTCTCGCCCCAATTCTTCGGCGGCTTCCCGGTAGGCGGGATGATTTCCGGTTTTGGAACCACAATAGATGCAGATGCGTTTCATGGCACTGAGTTTCAGATGAAGTGGAGCCTGGGAGATTTCACGTCGTGCCGGAGTTGTTCACTCTACTAATAAAAACACCCGTCGGACAAATTGTCGCGACGGGTGAAAAGTCTCAGAGGTCAATCATGGGTTGTTATTGTTTTTCTCAGGCAGAGAAGTAGCCGTTCGACTCGAGAAATTCCATCACCTCAGCGGCCAGGGTTTCAGCATCTTTGCTGTCGGAGTCGAGGATGAGCTCGGCGTTTTCCGGTTCTTCGTAAGGAGCATCGATTCCCGTAAAACCTTTGATCTCTCCGGCACGAGCTTTCTTGTACAGACCTTTCGGATCGCGAGCTTCACAGGTTTCCAACGAGGCTTTCACAAAAATTTCGATGAACTGACCATCGTCGAGAATTTCGCGGACTTTGTCGCGGTCTTCCCGATACGGCGAGATGAACGCGGTAGTGGTGATGGTTCCCGCCGAGGCAAAGAGCTTGGCGACTTCGCCGATGCGGCGAATATTTTCGGTACGGTCTTCCGGGGAGAACCCCAGATTTTTGTTCAATCCCATGCGGATGTTGTCGCCGTCGAGGACGAAGCTGTGCTTGCCTGCTTGATGCAATAGATGGTCGACCACATTGGCGACCGTACTTTTTCCACTTCCCGAAAGACCGGTGAACCACAGAACGGCCCCCTTGTGTCCCTTCAGTTGGCAGCGGTCGTCTGAACTGACGGAATGTTCGTGCCAGGTGACATTGGTTGCTTTCTGTTCAGTCATCTCAACATCCTTCGATTGGTCTGTAAGGAATAAAGGGATCGTGCGAATCAACGAATCCTAGTGGATCGACACGCGGTTGAAAAGCCAACGGGGATCCCGAAACCGAGCCGCCCCGCGAACTGGTCAGCGGCGACCGAGACTGCTATTCTAAGGGCCAAAGTCAGCAAATACCGACAAACCAAGAGAGATACTGTGAGTGGTCCCAATTTCCAAAAACTCGAACTGATTCCCGCCATCGCTCAGGATGACGAAACCGGTGACGTCTTGATGATGGCGTACATGAACAAAGAGTCCTACGAAGAGACGCTGAAAACGGGACGCGTTTGCTATTTCAGCCGTTCGAGGCAGAAATTGTGGCGTAAGGGAGAAGAAAGCGGCAACGTACAGGAATTGAAATCGATCTACTACGATTGCGACGCTGATACGATTCTCGTCAAAGTGAACCAGATCGGCGGAGCCGCCTGCCATACCGGCTATCGCAGTTGCTTCTTCACGAAAATTGACCCGGCGACCGGCGAAACTAGCGAAGTGGGCGAGCGAGTGTTCGATCCGAAAGAGGTCTATAAGAAGTAAGTAATCGCCAACCGCCACAGAACAGTACCACAACCTCCCCAACCGATCTTCACTTCTGAAGCAGAAGGTGGCCGAAGGCCGGAGGAGGAGGCATCAATAATTCATCTTAAAGATTCACTCTGACCGATCTGTTTTCACACGTCGGCAACAACCACACAGGTCTTCGACCATGTCTGACAACGTATTGAAACTTGGAATTCCCGCCGGCTCTCTTCAGGAAGCGACCGCCGAATTGATGAAGAAGGCAGGGTATAACCTGAAGTTTTCCTCGCGGTCTTATTTCCCCGGTATCGATGATGACGAAATCGAATGTCTTCTGATTCGGGCACAAGAAATGGCTCGCTACGTCGATGAAGGAATTCTCGACGCGGGATTTACCGGTCACGACTGGATTCTCGAATCGGGAGCCGACGTTCACGAAATTAGTGAATTGGTTTTCTCCAAAGTCTCCCGACGCCCGGTTCGCTGGGTCTTGTGTGTCCCCAATGACTCTCCCGTTCAGGATGTCAAAGACCTGGAAGGGAAGCGAATTGCCACCGAAGCGGTCGGTTTGACCAAACGGTTCCTTGAAGAAAACGGCGTCAATGCGAAGGTCGAGTTCTCCTGGGGAGCGACGGAGGTGAAGCCGCCCGAGTTGGCAGATGCTATCGTCGAAGTGACTGAAACCGGTAATTCACTGCGAGCCAACAACCTCCGTATCGTCCATGAAATCTTACAAAGTACCACCCGCTTCATCGCGAACAAAGAGGCCTGGGAAGACGACTGGAAGCGGCAGAAACTCGAGAATATCTCATTGATGCTGGATTCCTGCCTCGCAGCGGAAGGGAAGGTCGGCATGATGATGAATATCCGTCGGGCCGATCTCGAAGAAATATTGGATATTCTGCCGGCTCTGCAGACCCCCACCGTTTCTTCGCTGTCCGATCCTGATTGGGTGGACGTGAATACGATTCTGGATGAATCCGTCGTTCGGAATATCGTGCCGCAATTGAAAGCGGCTGGTGCCCGCGGGATCGTGGAATACTCGATCAACAAGATTATTGAGTAACACCGCGAAATTGAGAATTCAATTATCGTCATCCCGAGCTGTCAGATGACATTGAGTGATCTCATGCCGACGATGATGGTTGGACCCAGTGCGTCGGCTTGACGTCGTCGAAAACTGGGAGTCTGCTGTGCATGCGCTTCTGATCCTTAAGTTTCAGTTTGCACTCTTCTTTGCGCACCTGACGGATCACTTCTGGACGGGAAACGCCAAAATTCTGTGAGTTTTTGCGAGACTCACAACGCACGGCGCGATATACCGGTTCTTTGATGATAGATTTATTCACAAGAAGGAAAGCATCCATGACTCGTATCGGTCATCTATTACTTGGGCTCGCCATTGCATCTCTCGCCTGCACAGCATCTTTGCAGGCACAGGACAAGGAAACGGCTCCTCCCAAAAAAGTTCTACGAATTATTGCTTTCGGCGCGCATCCGGATGACGCTGAGTTTCAGATCGGAGGTTGTGCAATCAAATGGGCCAAACTCGGCCATAAAGTGAAGTTCGTTTCCGCGACCAACGGCGATATTGGCCATTGGAATATGGCGGGGGGACCGTTGGCGAAACGACGGACGGCGGAAGTCAAAGAAGCCGCTAAGCGGATGGGAATCGAAGTCGAAGTTCTCGACATCCACGACGGTGAGTTGGAACACAATCTCGAGACCCGCAAAATCTTCGCTCGCAAGATTCGTGAGTGGCAGGCGGATCTGGTCTTCGGTCATCGCCCGAATGATTATCACCCCGACCATCGGAACGTCGGTTTGAATGTACGCGATGCGGCGTTTATGGTGCGCGTGCCGTTTTACGTGCCCGATACAAAGCATATCGATCACAACCCGGTTTTCATGTACTTCCCGGACAACTTTACAAAGCCTTACCCGTTCCAGGCGGATATCGCGATTTCGATCGATGATGTCTTCGATCAGAAATTGCATGCGATCGACGCGTTGGAATCACAGGTCTACGAAGGGGGCGCGTTGGGATCTCCTGATACGCTCGTCGAACGCTCGGCTGATAACCCGGAGGCTCGAAAATTGTATCTCCGGAAAGCTTGGGAACGTCGGCAAGGGAATCTCGCCAATCGCTTCCGCGATCAGCTTGTGGAATGGTACGGTGAGGAAGAAGGCAAGGCGGTCAAATATTGCGAAGCGTTTGAAGTGTGTGAATACGGCAAGCGACCGACCAAAGCAGAATTGCTGGAACTGTTTCCGTTCTTTGAGACGGATACGGATGAGGGATAATAAAAAAATCCTCGCCGCGGATGAACGCGACGAGGAAAATGACCCTCCCTGGTCGGCGGCAGCTTCTTGATGAAGGAATTAAAGGACTAAGCAGTCACGGACGCTTCCGCGTCGAGTTCGCGCTGAAAACCTTCAAATTGAGTTCGATGCTCTTCTTCTTCTGCCAGAATCTGTGTCACCAGGTCGGCGGTGACGGGGTCGTTTTCTTCCGTCGCATCGATGATGGAGCGGTAGTGATCGATTCCCGTCTTCTCGGCTTCGATCACACCCTTAACGACACTGAGTACATCGGTGCTATCCTCGGGAGGTCGGAGCGATTTCTGGTCGAACTCCAGTTCGAGTGAGCCTCGAACACGCCCTCCAAGTTGTTTAATCCGGTGGGCGAGTTTTTGAGCGTGCCCTAACTCTTCCGTAATGTCTTCGTCCAAAGATCGTTTGACTTCCTCGGCGCGAACACCATCGAGGTGGATGCTGTTGGCCAAGTAGTTGGCAACTGTTTCGACCTCCATGCGATAAGCTTTGTGTAGCATGTCAATTATTTGTTGTTTGTCGTCACTCATATTTTCCCTTTCGATTATCACTTCAGTTAACGGGCTAATAGTGCAATCGTTATGCCAATGTTGAAATCTTCATCTGCGGGTTGTTTGTTCGATGATATTTATCTTTGATTGATGTGTGACTTGCCGAGTTGGTCGGTCAACGATCAGGCTATCGCTGATTTCGCCTCGACTTCTCGGACGGTTTGCTTAGACTGAAAGTCAAATCACTTATCTTTGACAGGAATTAACGATGAATTCGCTTCCCGATCCGCTGCAACATCGAACCGCCGATCACGACATCGACGATATTTTCTTAAAACGATGGTCGCCTCGGGCCATGAATGGCGAACCTGTGGCCCAAAGCGACTTGAATCGTTTGCTGGAAGCGGCTCGATGGGCTCCCTCAACCTACAACGAACAGGAGTGGAGATACCTCTACGCTCATCGGGATACCGATCATTGGGAGACGTTCTTTTCTCTGTTGATGGAAGCGAATCAGGCCTGGTGCGATCAAGCAGGGGTGTTACTCGTCATCGCCTCTCACAAGACGTTTTCACGCAACGGCAAGCCCAACGGTGTCCACTCGTTTGATGCGGGTGCTTCCTTCGAGAATCTGGCTTTGCAGGGGGCGAGTATGGATCTGGTGATCCATCCGATGGCGGGATTCAATCGCAACAAAGCCCAGCAGGAACTTCTGATTCCCGAAGATTTTCATGTGGACGCGATGGTGGCGATCGGTCATCCCGGCGACCTGGCCTCGCTACCGGAAGGTTACGTTGAAATGGATCGAGCGCCTTCTGGCCGCAAACCGATTCAGGAAATCAGTTGCGAGGGGCGTTTCCAATTTGAAGGGTGATTCAATCTTCTTCAAGATCAAAGGTTTTTGCGCCGTGTTGCGAGAAAATCTCATCCGCTCGCGTCAGTAATTGTGACGCATCCTCGCCGTGCGACTCCACCGTGACCAAAATTTGACCAGCCTGGATTTCCTGTTCGTAAAAATCGGCAGCCTCTTCCTTGACGCCTCGTGACAGCATCAGTGCGACAAAAGTTCCTAAAACAGCGATTCCGGAAAACGCGCCGATCGCAAAGATGCTCGTCCCAGCGGTAGTGGCTAAGGTGACCAGAGCGGCAGCTCCACCGAGCCCCAAGCCGACTTCTCCCGCTTTCTGCATTCGGTTTTGATCTTCCGGCAACTGGAAATTTTCATCGAGGTAAGGTTTGAAACGTTCTTGAAACTCTGTATTAGAAGTGAACACAGAAATCTGGTCGGCCCCGAAACCTGCCGCACGAAGTTTGGGGAGCAGATTTTCCACTTCCTCGGGACTTTCAAAGATACCTGCTCGGACATGAGAATGTGTTGTGTTGGTGTTCATCTGATTGTGCCTTTCTCTGGATTGACTTAATTTGCCTGATTTTATGGTTTCCGAATCGTGCTTCCGATGAGCATTTTCAGGTCATGATTGATTCACTCTTTGTTTTGAAATGACTGACGTGCTTTATCGGCGGCCTGTGAAAGGTCGTCCCATGCTTGATCAACGCCCGTTTTCATTTCTCCCCAAGCGTCACCGGATTGACGAGTCAACTTTTGATAAGACTGAGAGAATTCCTGGCGTTTCGTTTTGAGGTCCTCGAGCCGCTGTTGCACCCGATCGCGCGACTCGGCGGCGACATCCTCGAGTTGCTCCTGATATTGCTGAATACGTTCATCGATCTGATTCAATTGTTTTTGCATCGACTGTTCATATTCATTCTTTTGATCGAGGGCATAGTCTTGTGTGGTTTTAACCGCATTCTCTACCGATTCTTTAACATCCTGCGGAGTTGTTGAATGCTGAGAATCATCTGCCTCCACAACACTTTCCGAGGTTGCTTCGTCGGACTGTTTCTCGGGGGTTGCTGACGGGGCGGAGCTGTTTGTGCATCCTGCAATCACCAGCATCCCAGTGGCTAGCAGAACCATTCCCATACATTTGAAAACGCCATATGAAATTTGCATCGTTGATTTCTTTCCGTTGTCGAATCGTTGGTATGTCGTGGTGATCACGACAGTCCTAGAACAACAGTGCGAATTGCATGCCGAGAGAAGTGGAAACAAGATAACCGAATGGCATCCAAGGGGTTATGGGCATTTCTTTCGACCAGGCCAATTGTTGCAATCTCACTTTGAACGCTCGGTGATCAGATTGGTTGATCAGACGACAACATCTGAGTCTGCAAGCGTGCAATTCAATTCAAAAAAATTTTCTCACGCGCGTGCGCGTATTAGAAGATGTCTCTTGTCTTACGTATTTCAAATATAGGGCTTCCTGCTCTTGTGGATTTGGCTTGAGAAGCTCTTTCGGCATGGCTTCTGCACCATCTTACAAATAAATCAATGACAATACTTACTGAATCAATGAGAGGAAGTTGAGGCGACGATGAGTCAAGCAGTCACTGTTGACACTTTCCAATCCGCCCTGGCAACAATGAATCAAGCGATCGAAAAAAACCGCGACTCATTGTTCTTCAAAACATTGCTGAAATCATGTGAAACTGTGCTGGGCGATGATCTATTGGGGGTCGCGATCTACAAAGATTCCCCCGAAACCCCTCACGACTATTACACCATCCGGATGGATGAAGGGCGTTTTTTCCTCGTTGAACATGGTCGGGGAGATGTCGATTCCGATTGGAAAGTTTCAGAAGATTACCTCAGGGATCTTGCCAACGATCCTGACAAATACGTCGATCATCCCGAAAAACTCAGCCTGAACTGGCTTGCAAACCGTGTTTCATCGGCCACTGCATAGAGTTGTCGGAATGATTATTCGAAACGATAAAATTTTTAACTGAAAGGAGACTTATTTATGAATTGGTCTCGTAGACGCAAATGGCCGGCAGTATTAGCGCTGGCGTCCATGTTAATCTGGGTGATGCCCATTGCAGCGTTGCAACAGGGAAATACCAGTCAACAACAGAAATCAGATCAAACAATCAGCGATCAGGTGGAAGATGAATTGATCTTCGACCAGGCAGTCTTTGCTCACAAAATTGATATCGAAACCGATCAGGGAATCGTTCAATTGAGTGGGAATGTCAGTAATTTACTGGCGAAAAAACGGGCTGCGAAAATTGCGGAAGCCGTTCGAGGTGTCCGTGCCGTCGTCAACAACATTGAAGTGAACGCTGTTGCTGGTCGTACCGACCAGGAGATTCAAGACGATGTGGAAGCGGCACTGTTAACAAACCCTGCTACAGAATCCTTTGAAGTCAGTTCTAAAGTGAATGACGGCTTTGTCAATTTGACCGGAACCGTGGAATCCTGGCAGGAAAAGCAGCTATCGGAAAAAGTCGCCGCAGGAGTTTACGGCGTTCGGGGAGTGAATAACTCGATCCTCGTGGACTATGAAGCAGACCGCCCAGACAGCGAATTAGCCCGTGAAGTTCGGGAAATCTTCAAGTGGGATGTCTTTATCCCCAACGACGATTTGATCACCGTCAAAGCTGTCGATGGAGAAATTCGTTTGTCAGGTACCGTCGGTAGTGCGGCCGAGAAGTCACGCGCCTACTCAAGAGCTTGGGTGGCTGGTGTGAATTCTGTGGATCATTCGAAATTAAAAGTTGAATCCTGGCCTGCCGATAGGCGGTTGCGGAATGACTCATACGTCGATGCTTCCGATCCGGAGATCAAAGAAGCGGCTATTGATGCGATGTTGTACGATCCGTACGTGAATTCCTTCAACGTGAATGTTGATGTTGAGAATCGAACGGTTACTCTTCGCGGTCTTGTTGACAACTTGAAAGCCAAACAAGCTGCCGAACGAGATGCTCGAAACACTGCCGGAGTTCTAAACGTGAATAATCGGCTGAAAGTTCGTCTTCTGGATGCCATTCCGACTGACGAAACGGTTGAAGAGAACGTGGAATCGGCATTGATTCGAAGCCCGTATGTGCAGAGCTATGAGATCTCCACGTTGGTGGATGATGGTAAGGTGTCGCTGTACGGAACCGTGGACAATTTCTTCGAGAAAGCCAAAGCAGAAGATGCCGCGGCATCCGTTCGAGGAGCGATTGTCGTTGATAACAATATTGTTGTCACTAACGACGATGCGCCACAGCACTTCGATCCTTTAGTGGATGATTCTTACTACGATTATCACTGGGACTTGAACACCACTCCTCTCGAATCAGACAAGGAAATTCGAGATGACATTCAGAGTGAGCTCTTCTGGAGTCCATTTGTTGATTCCGATCAGGTCACTGTGAACGTCGATGATGGAACCGCAACTCTGACGGGTACTGTTGACTCGTGGACGGAACGCGATTCAGCATCGGAAAACGCCTACGAAGGTGGTGCCGTCTTTGTGGATAACGATCTGCTTGTGAAATAGTCAGCTTATTTCTAACCTTTTGTAATTCTTGAAAATCTTGAACCGGTCCAGCAGAAAGCTGGGCCGGTTTTTTTTTACGCTATTGGTTTGATACCAGGACTGCTCACCAGACTGGACTTAATCTCGAAATCCTGCTTTGCTAAAGACAGACATTCTCAGGGGGGTTAAATGGATTATTCGAGACAACTATGACGAACATTCTATTGATAGACGAAGATGGTCAGGTACAGACTCATTTGTCAGAAGCGCTTTCCGGCGAAGAGTATACGGTAAGATCCGCCGCGACAGGACGGGAAGGATTGGCTTTGCTCGGTCAACTTGAGGCCGATGTCATCATTCTGGACATGGATTTGCCTTCCACGAACGGCTTGGAAGTTTACGAAGAGATTCGGAAGAAAGACCGTCGGGTTCCTGTGATCTTTATTGCAGACGAGACGGATGCGGAAACCGCGATCGAAGCGATGGTGCGCGGAGCGTTCGAATTTCTCACCAAACCGATCGATCTGAGCGAATTGAAAAACGTGCTCGCCCAGGCGATCAAAGTCAGTCGGATGAGCAAAGTGCGCGTCGCCATTGCGGCGGGAGCGGATTCGAGTCAAACGGGCGAAGCCTTCATCGGCCAGTCTTCCAAAATGCTCGATGTCTTCAAACAGATCGGTCGCGTCTCCCGGCAGAATGTGACCGTGCTCTTGCGGGGAGAAAGCGGCAGCGGCAAGGAACTGGCGGCGCGAGCCATCTATCATCACAGTGCCCGTTCCGAAGAATGTTTCATGGCGGTCAATTGCGCGGCACTTCCCGAGAATCTGTTGGAAAGCGAGCTGTTTGGTCACGAAAAAGGTGCCTTTACGGGAGCCAACCGGCGACGAATCGGAAAGTTCGAACAGTGCGATGGCGGCACGATCTTTCTGGACGAGATCGGTGATATGTCACCTCTGGTTCAGGGGAAGGTGCTGAGATTGCTCCAGCAGCAGGAGTTCGAACGAGTGGGAGGCAATGAAACGATCAAGACCGATGTGCGAATCATTGCGGCCACGAATCAACCGCTGGAAGAGATGGTTGAGGAGGAAACATTTCGCGAAGATCTTTACTTCCGTTTGAAGGAGGTGAGTATTTCGCTTCCGCCACTGCGTGAGCGACGAGAAGATTTGCCGGTTCTGATTGAGTATTTTCTCAATCGAGACGTGCAGGAATTCGATCAACAGAATCTCGAAGGTTTGTCCGAAAAAGCCTTGGAATTGATGCTGAAATACGACTGGCCGGGTAACGTGCGAGAACTGCAGAACGTAATCAAACAAGCCCTCCTGAACTGCACGGGACCGGTGGTGATCGCGGAGTTTCTGCCGGATGAAGTTCGCGGGATCGACCCCCATTCCTTTCCGGGAGTTGTCGCGGAGGGGGAGGAGGAAGTTGCGAAAGAGTCTTCTGACCAGCAACGAGCCGACAATCCGATTGACCTCATCTCATTCATCGATCAGCGGCTCGGTTCAGGAACGGACAATCTCTATGCGGAATGTGTGGAGGAGTTGGAACGCTATCTTTTCCAGCGAGTTCTTCAGGAAACCGATGGGAATCAATCCCTGGCGGCGAAGACTCTCGGTATTACGCGCGGCAAAGTCCGGGATCGTATCCAGGCCTTCGGGATCAACCTGGATACAACAATCACCACCGACAGTCAGGATTCCGAATAGTAAGCTCCAGCTCGTAAATTTCGAGTCGTGCTTCCAGCACAGAGTCTCCCATTGAGGCAGGCAATCGAGCGCCGATTTGATTAGAGTGAACTCCCACACCCACTGAGGTCCGGAGTCTTGCCATGTTGTCGATTATTATTCCCCAGTTGAATGAAGCGGAATCTCTTCCTCAATTACTCGATGAGATCATCGACGTGAAAGAGAAGCAGGGGCTCGATCTGGAAGTCATCTTTGTGGATGACGGATCGACCGATCGTTCGTGGAGTCTGATCGAAGCGTTCAGCGAGAAACATCATTTTGTTTCGGGCATCCGGTTTCGCCGAAATTTTGGGAAAGCTTCCGCCCTGACGGCGGGAATGCGTGCCGCACGCGGTGATCTGATCATGATGATGGACGCCGATTTACAGGATGATCCGGCGGAGATTCCCAACTTTCTGAGGACGTTGGAGGAAGGCTTCGATGTGGTCAACGGCTGGAAGGAACGCCGGCTCGATCCCTGGCATAAGGTCTATCCCAGTAAAGTCTTTAACTGGCTGGTGGGACGGATGACCGGGTTGTGGCTGCACGATCACAACTGCGGTTTGAAACTGTTTCGGAAAGAAGTCGCCAACGAGCTCAATATTTATGGCGAGTTGCATCGCTTCATCGCGGTCCTCGCGTTCTCGCGGGGATTTCGAGTGACGGAGCGATCGGTTCATCATCGTTCTCGCGAACATGGGCATTCCAAATACGGGATACGGCGTTTTTTACGAGGTTTTCTCGACCTGTTCACGGTGAAGTTTCTGATCGGCTTCGGTCAGCGACCTAGCCATATGCTGGGAGCCGTGGGGCTCTTCTTTTTCGGCTTGGGAACCCTGGGACTTACCTGGCTGGTTCTGGTCTGGCTGCTCATGAATGTTGTGGGTGTCCTGACACCGGAACCGATTGGCACACGACCGTTGCTCGCGTATTCGATTGCATCCACTTTACTCGGTGCGCAGGCA
Organism: Planctomycetaceae bacterium; assembly: GCA_014762625.1. Taxonomy (GTDB): domain Bacteria; phylum Planctomycetota; class Planctomycetia; order Planctomycetales; family Planctomycetaceae; genus JABURQ01. The sequence continues at coordinate 29,885 of JABURQ010000178.1, forward strand.
ATTTCCCTCGGATTTATTTCTGAATTGATCGTCGCCAATACTCTGCGGGGAGAGGCGACTTACAGCATTTCCCAAACCACCACGGATGAATAATCCCCAGCACTCACAACTTGATTCAACTCAGGACTTCCCGGCATACTGAAAGAATGAGCCAAGGCTCGATCCATACACATCGATTATTCAAAGAGAAAACGAGGCCCCTGATGTTCTTCCGCCTGCTCGCACTGTTTTGTTGCACTTTGTTCCTCGGACAGCATTTGAAGGCTGAGGAAAAACCGACCCGCAATGTGGTCCTGATCGTCGCGGACGACATGGGATTTCAACTCGGTTGCTACGGAAACAAAGTGATCCAGACACCCAACATGGATCAACTCGCCGCCGAAGGAACGAAGTTTACCAATGCGTACTGCACGACGGCCAGTTGCTCGGCGAGTCGGTCGGTATTAATGACGGGGCTACACAATCACACCACCGGCCACTACGGTCACGCTCACGGTTATAACCACTTCAGTACCTTCGAGAGCGTCAAGTCCCTGCCGGTCATGATGAATGAATCCGGCTACCGGACCTGCTCGATCGGTAAGTATCATCTGGCTCCAGAATACATCTATCATTTTCAGGATTACCGCAATAAAGGCGTCCAGGGAAATCGCAACTCGGCTGTGATGGCGGATAACGCCAGGGAATGGATCGCCGAGGCTCCCGACAAACCCTTTTTCCTGTACTGGTGCTCCTCCGATCCTCATCGCGGCGGTGGACCGGGAGGCTTTTCAAACTACAACAATGATCCCGACCATTACCCAGGGATCGAACAGGTTCTCTACGATCCCGAAGACATTACTCCTCCGGGCTGGTTGCCCCAGACGGTGGAGACCCGCCAAGAGCTGGCGGAATACTACCAGGCGATAAACCGCTTCGATCAGGGAGTGGGGCGACTCGTGCAGCACCTGAAGGACCTGGACGTTTACGACAATACGCTCATTCTGGTCACCAGCGATAACGGTCCTCCGTTTCCGGGGGCTAAGACCTGTTTGTATAATCCGGGGATGAACCTGCCACTCATTGTTCGTTCGCCCGACCAGAAAAAACGGGGAGTCACGACCGATGCCAAAGTGAACTGGACCGACATGGTCCCCACCATTCTCGATTATTGTGACGTCACTCCCCAGCCGGTTCCTCCGATCAAGCGTCGCGAGAATCGTGGAGCTCCCGATTTTTCCGGGAAAGCGAAACCGATCGAGTTTGCCGGCAAATCATTTCTCCCCGCTCTCGAAAAAGAGCATCCGGAAGGCTTTGACGATGTGTTCGCCTCGCATACGTTTCATGAAATCACGATGTATTACCCAATGCGGGTGTATATCAAAGGCGACTACAAGCTGATCTTCAACATCGCTCACCAGCTCTCGTATCCGTTCGCGTCCGATCTGTATGCGTCTCCCACCTGGCAGAGTGTCTTGAATTCGGGGGGCGAGATGTTCGGGAAGCGTCCGGTTTACGATTATCTCCATCGTCCCCGGTTCGAACTCTACAACATCAAGGATGATTATCTGGAACTGAATAATCTGGCGACCGATCTCGATCACCAGCAACTTCTCCGGACGATGCAGGAAGAGCTACAGGCGTTCCAGCAGAAAACCAAGGACCCGTGGGAATTGAAGTGGACGTACGAGTGATCGATCGAGGTTAATGGGCTGTTAAGTCAGTTCACGAACCTTGATCTTCTGCGCGGTGACTTCGATCACTTCCACTTGTGAGCCGGCGTCGATCATGGTTCCTTGCGAAACCACATCGAGTACCTGACCGGCGATTTTCGCTTTACCGTATGGTTTCAGCAGGGTAACCGCCTCGCCGGTTTCTCCGAGGAGCCCTGCGAATGCGCTCTCCTGAGACGACTCGGTTTTCAGTCGGGGGGCCTCCGGGTCGTGCAGTTCCTCGACGGAGGCGGGGGCGTGGATCATCGACTGGAACATCGCGAGACGGGGGATCATGTGGGACATGAAAATCGCAAAGACCATCACGGTTATCCCCGCTCCGAATAACGTGCCCAGAGTTTGCAGTACATTGGTCACGTTGCCGGGATCGAGGCCGCTGAAAGTCTGACTCGCCATCACGAGTGCAGTGATCACCAAAGCCGTTCCAGCAAAGCCCATCACTCCCAAACCGGGAATCACGAAGATTTCAATCATGATGCAGGCGAGTCCGAGTACCAGAAGCATTACTTCGAGCCATCCGGCCGCACCGCTGAGAAATCGGGACCAGAAGAACAACACGAAACACAGAGCCGACAGGATTCCGAATAATCCGGAGGGAAGATTCAATTCCATATACAGGAATCCGAACCCTCCCACGATCAGCAGAAAAAAAGCGGCGGGAGAATTCAGCATTCCGATCAGGCGATCGTTCCAGTTCACTTTCATCTTGAGCACATGATCGTCGAGAGGAATGCCGATTCGCTGCTTGAAGTCGTCGTAGGAATCGACCGGAGATTCCGCGACCAGCATTTCAGCGGCTCGTTCCCCATCGAGAGTCAGGAAAAGGCCTTCTTGCGTTCCTTCCACCATTTCCTGTTTGACCCATTGGCCTCCCGACTGCTGGATTTCATTATCGGAGGCGTACCAGACACGCCCCGTTTCTCGATCGGTGACGCGATAAACGGGCAGATTCCGATCTACCATCGACATCAGCAGAGCAGGGGGGCGTCCTTTTTTCTGTGCCAGAGAACTCACGATCTCACGGAGCATCGAGACAATCTTTTCATCGGCGTGTTGAAATTGTCCTCCTTCGCGCATTTCGATCGGGCCAATGTCACCAATAAAGGCGTCCGGGTGGAGGTAGATCTCGTCGCAACCGAACGCAATCAACCCTCCGCCACTGATCGCCTCTTCGGGAACGTAAGCAATCGTGCGAACGCCTTGGTCTGCCAAGCCGGCCAGTTTTTCCGCCAGGTTGTGGCTCGGACCGAGCATTCCGCCAGGTGAGGTGATTTCGACGATAAGGGTATCGGCGCCTTGTTCGATGGCGCGATCGATTTGTCGCATGAGACGAAATTCCGTTCCCCAGTCAATCGGCCCTTCCAGTTTGACCAGCCTCGCGGTCGTGTTTTCTCCGCTCGGTTTGTCTTCCGGTTCTTGTAGTGCCTCTCGCGGTAGCCTGTAATGCGTTTGCACCGCGTTGCGTGAAACTTCCGTCTGAGAGATGAGCATCCCCAGTTGTTTCATTCGGCGACCGGAAAAACTTCCTACCGAGCCTTGCGGCTTGATCTCGTTGACATCAGGAACCATCGCTCCCTCGTCCTGTAATTTCCGAATCTGGTCGGAACTCAAAAACCGAGTTTCGCGCGAGCGATCGGGGCCCTCTCCGACTGTCACGGTCGCTTGTTGCAAGTCGGCTGCCGGATTCATTATCGCTTGGGCGATGGAGCTGTTGACCAGCGGATTTCGTCCCCGTTTGATTAACTGAAGAACCTGTTCCCGCTTGTCGGGAGCAATTGCTTTGCCGCGTCCAATATTGCCTAACTCCGCATCGGGCGCCATGACAATCTCATTCGCTACCAAAGGAAGAATGGCGTTGTGTCCGCTGACCGACTCTGGTAACCAGGCCACCACCGTGATGTCGGTCAGGTCGCTGCCCGAAAGAAAGTCGGCGAGACCGTAGACTTGGTGGAACTGGCTGGCGCCGTCCGGGATCTGCAGAATCAGGAACACAGGGCGTTTTTCTCGACGGGCCTGATCCTGAAGTTTGAGCGCCCACCGCGAAACGTTGGCGTAATCTTCGCCGTCGATTGGGCTCGTAAGCGTCAGAAACTGTCCGGCGGGGCGAGGCGTGTCGGGCTTCTGCCCCCATAACGATCTCTCGTTCACCAGCAGGCAGAGCCCTAGAGACATGAAAACAAGAATTTTTGTCAGCTTGGATGGGATCATTGATAGGACCGAAACTTGAGACGAAGTCGAGTGTCTATTTCATTATAGAAGCAGTTCGATTCCAAAGGAAATTTGGAATCACGGATGACGATTTCAAAATTGACTACGTAGAGGAAATCACGAAAGATCACCCAAACCCACCAAAAAGCTCCCTGAAACGCGAAACCGAGGTCTCATAAGCGATTATGAATCGGAGAGGACATCTTCATTTTTCGATCCTTGCCCCACGAATCGCGGACCGTTATCGTAGTAAGTACGGAAATTCCTACGAGTTTCCGCCTGCCTGCCACCTGATCGGTGGACCCACCGATGATCTTCCGAGTTGCACAAACCAGAAACTTCCAGCTTAACCAAGAGAAACTCATGAACGGACGCCGACTTTTGATGTGGGCATTACTCGTGTTCGCGAGTCTGCCTTTGACCGCTTCTGCTCAACCCTGGACCGCTGCTCCGATGGACTGGCCTTTCTGGAGAGGTCCCGAACAGAATGGGATCTCGCGGGAGAAAAATCTCACCGACAGTATCGATCCCCGAGGGGACTCACTGGCGTGGGCGAATCCGGAACTGGGAAGCCGCTCTACTCCGATCGTGATGGACGGCAAATTATACGTCATCAAGAATGACTTCCAGGGAACAGAACGCGAACTGGAGAAGGTTGTCTGTGCCGATGCCGAAACCGGAGAAATTATCTGGGAAAACAAATTCAACGTTTTTCTGTCCGACGTCCCCAACACCCGCGTGGGCTGGTCTTCGGTGGTCGGTGACCCCGCGACCGGAAATGTCTTCGCGTTGGGGGTCTGCGGCCTCATGCGGTGTATCGATCCCGATGGTAACACGCTCTGGGAACATTCTCTCGCCGAAGAGTATGGTTTGCTGTCAACGTATGGGGGACGTACTAATTTCCCCATCGTCTACGAAGATCTGGTCGTTATTAGCGCCGTGATTATCGGGTGGGGTGACATGGCGAAACCCGCACATCGCTTTATCGCTTTCGACAAAAGAAATGGCCAACCGGTCTGGTTTGAAGGCACCCGTCTCCTGCCTTACGACACCACTTACAGTACGCCCGTCATCACGCGTTTGAACGGTCAAACCGCGATGGTGTTTGGCTCAGGGGACGGCGGTGTGCACGCTTTCCAGATCAAAACAGGCAAAAGCATCTGGACCTACAACGTCTCCAAGCGAGGTATTAACACAACACCTGTCATCACCGATAACGGCGTGGTCGTCTGTGGTCACAGTGAAGAAAACATCGATTCGACCACGATCGGGGCGTTGTTCGCTCTGAACGGAAACAAAACCGGAAATATCACCGAAACGGGAGAAATCTGGCGGAAACAGGGTTGGACCGTCGGGAAAACGGCTCCACTCATCGTCGATGGACGCGTTTATTCCATCGGTGATTACGGAAACCTGCGCGTCAACGATCTCGAAACGGGACAGGAAATTTACTCGATGAAAATCGGGACGCAGGGACGCAGCAGCCCGCTGTACGCTGACGGGAAAATTTATGTCTGTGAAGCCAATGGACGGGGCTTTGTGCTTCGTCCGACGGCGGACGGTCTCGAAGAAATCGAGAAATTCCGTTTACGGCGGGAAGAGGTCCACGGGTCACCGATTGCCTCTCATGGACGTGTTTATGTTCCCACCACACAAAACATGTACTGTTTCGTGAAAAAGGATGCTCAACTCTCTGTCGATCCACGTCCCGAACCTCCTCCGGAGGTCGACGATCGAAGTGAGGGACCGGCTCAATTGCAGGTGGTTCCGGTGGAATCTCTCCTGCGTCCCGGACAGTCGCAGTCGCTTCTGGTTCGTCTCTATTCCAAAAACGGACTGTTTATCAAGACCGTTCCGGCCTCCGAGGTGGAGTTCAGTCTCGAAGGGACCGGTTCGATTTCTCCGGAAGGCAAATTCAGTACGGAAGGAGCCACGCCGCATTCCGCCTCGGTGATTACCGCAAAATACGGTGATCTGACCAATACCGCGCGAGTGCGAATTGTGCCGAATCTTCCCTGGAATATCGATTTCTCGCGCGGAAACGTGCCGGTCAGTTGGGTCGGAATTCGATACCGGAATGTTCATATCGACTACGATTTCCTGCAAAAGTTGCAACAGGAAAATCCGGACGCGGCTCAACTCTATATCTATCTGCAATCGGATATGGTTAACAGCGGTAGCGATTCCGTCTCCTACGACAACGCGACTCCGCGTCAAACGCTCAATGCCTTGTACATTTTCCGTGGCATTGACGACAAGGTGACCAATATCGACGAAGCACAGGAGTTTCTGAATCCGGGGCTCGACAAACTGGTGGAGGAAAAATTCCTCAGCAGTTATGAATGGAAAACCGAGCCCGGAAAAGGAATCGTCTTCACGGCAAAACGTGGAGAACGAGAAGATACCGGCAACATCGTGATGATGAAAATTACGACCATTCCCAAAGGAACTCGGAGCCAGGGATGGATGGGGCACACCGACTTTGAGAACTACACCATTCAAGCCGATGTGATGGGAGCCGAGAAAGACGGCAAGCTTCCCGATGCTGGCGTGATTGCTCAGCGTTATCGTCTGGAAATGCTCGGTGCCAGCCAGGAGTTGAAACTCTATTCGTGGATCGCTCACGAAGAGAAGTACATCAAGAAAGCGTTTCCGTGGAAAGCGGACGTCTGGTACACCATCAAACTTTCCGCGTCACACGAAGAACGAGACGGGGAGTCTGTCGCGATTCTCAAAGGGAAAGTCTGGCCCCGGGATGAAGAAGAGCCCGAGGAATGGACCATCACCTGGGAAGATGTCCCAGCGAACGAGACCGGTTCTCCCGGTCTGTTCGGTAACGCGACGGATGCGGAAGTCTTTTACGACAATATTATCGTGACCCCCAACACCAAGTAAATAACAGGCCGATCGACCGATCAGGAACGCGGCCTCAATTTTCAAACGAGGAACATACAGGATGAACAGGATTACCCGATATCAAGTTGTCTTGGCCTCACTGGCCACTGTTGCGGCACTCAATTTTGGAGTGTCGGCTGAGGAAAAAGCCGTTCCTCAGAAGACGGCATCTCAACCGACGGCCGTCAAAGCGGAGTTCAATCCCGTCCAAGCGGCACTGGCGGATATTGCGTCTTTGGAGGTCGGCAAAAACGACTGGCCGCAATGGGGAGGATCGAGATACAAGAACAATACGCCTCCCGGAACTAATATCCCCACCGAATGGGATGTGAACGAGGGAACTAACATCAAATGGAAAGTGCCGATCGGCTCTCAATCTTACGGCAATCCGATCGTCGCTAACGGAAAAGTTTTTCTCGGTACCAATAACGGGAAAGGGTATATTAAACGCTTCCCGGATAGTGTCGATTTGGGATGTCTGATTGCCTTTGATGAAAAGGATGGAACATTCCTTTGGCAACATTCCAATCCCAAGCTCCCGACAGGCCGCGTTCACGACTGGCCGTTGCAAGGGATTTGCTGTTCCCCGTATGTGGATGGCGAACGGCTCTGGTATGTCACCAGTCGCGGTGAAGTTGCCTGTCTCGATACCAAAGGTTTCTATGACGGCAAGAACGACGGTCCCTACAAAGCCGAACCGAATGAAAATACTGATGAAGCGGACGTCATCTGGCTGTACGACATGATGGGAGAACAAGGTGTCTCGCAACATAATATGTGCAGTTGCTCCGTCACCTGCCAAGGGGACATCCTGTTCGTGAATACGTCCAATGGACTGGATGCCTCCCACATCAATTTGCCGGCTCCCAACGCACCCAGCTTCATGGCGATGAACCGGGATACGGGGGAAGTTCTCTGGACCGATAAATCACCGGGCACCAATATCCTGCACGGTCAATGGTCGTCCCCTACCTTTGCGGAAATCGCCGGAGTTCCCCAAGTGATCTTCGGGGGTGGTGATGGCTGGCTTTACAGCTTCGCTCCCGCAGGTGACGGCAAAGGGAACAGCAAAATGTTGTGGAAATTCGACTGTAACCCGAAAGATTCCAAATGGGTTCTCGGTGGAAGCGGTACCCGCAACAACATTATTGCGACTCCCGTCATTTACGACGATTTACTCTACATCGCGGTCGGCCAGGACCCGGAACACGGCGAAGGGATCGGCAATATGTACTGTCTGAATCCTGCCGGAGCCGAAGGTGATGTCAGTCCGACATTAGTGGTTGATAAAGACGGAAATCCGGTTCCTCATCGACGACTGCAAGCATTGGACGCCGATGAAGGCGAGAAGGAAATTCCGAACGAGAAGTCGATTGTCGTCTGGCATTTCGATGAACTGGATGCCAACAAAGACGGCGAAATTGACTACGAAGAAGAGATGCATCGCGCCTGCGGGACTGCAACGATTAAAGACGATTTGCTCTACATCGCGGACTTCAGTGGTATCGTTTACTGTCTGGATGCGAAGGCCGCCGACGAAGAGAAGAATCCGACTCTTTACTGGACTTACGATATGTTCTCTCCCGCCTGGGGGTCACCGTTGGTGGTCGATGGCAAAGTCTACATCGGAGATGAAGACGGCGATCTGAGCATCTTCGAGCACAGCAAAGAGAAGAAGCAGATCAATGAAATCTATATGGAGGATAGCATCAAAAGTACGCCGATTGTGGCCAACAATGTTCTCTATATCATGACGTTGAACACTCTCTACGCGATCAGCCCGGATGGGAAATAACCGCTCGGAGAGCGGCCTGTTTGACGAGATACGGAGGGTTCCCAGTGAACCCTCCTTTTTTTCTGCGCAGATTCTGTGGTTACAAGTCTTTTCTGAGAAACACCTTAAGTGTTTCTTAGATTCCGGGCCGCTTCCGACTGGACGCACCACTGAGTTTGAGACAAAATAGTATCTTCGCCGGGTTGGGGTATTTGAGCCTCGGCCGTTCGGTTGAGTCATTCATCACTTGAGAGAACCTCGATTACTCGAAGACACGCCGCTGCTCAACCTTCTCTCCGTTCAACGATTGCTGTTGGCCTCCTGCTTATGCATCCCCTTGTTATTTGTCCGGCTAGAAGAACATACTTTTCGTCAGTCCGTCCTTCTCAAGACACATTCAGCTTCCACAGGTTTACGATTTCATGAGTCGACAGTCCACGCTCGAACAACTCTCCCAACAATCCCCCGTGATTGCTCCGTCCATGCTGAAGTGTGACTTTGGCAATCTGGCTGAGGAAGTTGCTTCGCTGGATGCTGTCGGTTCCCAAGTTTTGCATTGGGATGTGATGGATGGACACTTCGTGCCAAACTTGTCTTACGGCGCGTTGGTTTTCGCTCCTTTGCGAGAGAAAACCAATCAACTATTCGATGCGCATTTGATGATTTCGGAGCCCGCAGAATATCTGGACGATTATCTGAAAGCGGGCTGCGATTGCATCACGATTCATATAGAAGCGGTTCCCGATCCCACCGAATTGTTGCTCAGAATTCGGGAGGCGGATTGTGTGGCGGGGCTCTCACTGAATCCCGACACGCCGCTTGAGAAAATCGCTCCGTACCTACCTTTCTGTGATCTCGTACTGGTGATGAGCGTGAAGCCCGGTTTCGGAGGTCAGGCATTTATTCCGGATTCGGTCGAACGAATTGCCAGGATCAATGAATTGGTGGGGCCTGAAACGATTATCGCCGTCGATGGGGGCATTGCTCCCGAAACCATCGGCGAGTGCGCGGCTGCCGGAGCAAGATTGTTTGTTACGGGGAGTTCCGTCTTTAACGCCGACGACTACGGATCCGCAATGGCGGAAATGCGAGCGATCGCAGAGAGTCGTCGGACCTCATTGTCCTCTTAGGAGTGACCCAGATTTCTATGTTTTCACTGACATTAATTCGACCCGGATCGACGGAATTCGACGAACAACACCGGATTCAAGGGGCGCTCGATCTCCCGCTCTCGACTGAGGGAGAATCGGAACTTGGTGCGATCATCGACTCTCTCCGATCTTCGGAGATCGAAGTCCTGTACTGTTCGCCGAACGAGCCGGCGCTCTCAACCGCACAGCGGATCGGCGAGGCGCTCTCAATTCCTGTGAAAGAGAAAGAGGGATTGTCCAATTGCAACTTGGGGCTGTGGCAAGGCCTCACTATTGAAGAAATCAAACGCAAGTACCCGAAAGTTTACAAGCAGTGGAGGGACGCTCCGGAACGTGTGAAGCCCCCCGAAGGAGAGGACAAGGATGATGCCGTCGAACGAGCGATGAAAGCACTCTCCAAGCCATTCAAGAAAGGCATTCCATTCGGGTTGGTCGTTTGCGAGCCCTTGGCGACATTTCTGGCTTGCGCCCTCAAACAGTGCAAACACGCATTGCCAAACACGTATTGTGAAAAAGAAAAAGCTCCCTTCGTCGAGCAACTGGATATTGAGTCGGCGGACGGGGAACTCCGGGCGACGGCCGTCGGTTCCCGTTGACCTCAAGCGAAAGATCGTTCAAAATCTCAAGATCGAACTTCGCGATCAAGAAACACATTGGGCATGAGTACCGCAAATCAGGCAAAATCCGAAATGGCATCGACTTCTCATTCAGCGAACAAGCGCGGAGTTCCCGAAGGGTTGTGGATCCGTTGTGACGGATGTGAAGCCACGGTTTACAAAAAACAGGTCGAGCAACAACTCGGGCTCTGTCCGGAATGCGGCCACCACTTCAAGATTTCTGCCAACGAAAGAATTCGCCAGCTGCTGGACGAAGACAGTTTTGAGGAATGGTTTTCCGAACTGGCCCCTTGCGATCCGCTAAACTTTGCTGACAAAAAACCGTATAAGGATCGTCTCGTCGCGGAGCAGAAGCGAACCGGGCTTAAAGAAGCCTGCATTGCCGGTCGAGGTTATATGCGTGGCCGTCCCTTGATCCTCGCGCTGACCGATTCCTCCTTCATCATGGGGAGTATGGGGTCGGTTGTCGGAGAAAAATTGACTCGTTCTATCGAACAGGCCACCGAACAAAAATTACCCCTGGTGATCGTGTCCGGTTCCGGTGGCGGAGCCAGAATGCACGAGGGGATTCTGTCCCTGATGCAAATGGGAAAAGTCTCCGCGGCACTTGCCCGATATCGCGATGCTGGTGGATTCTTTATTTCTGTGCTGACAAATCCTACGATGGGAGGCGTTGCCGCCAGTTTTGCGTCTCTGGGCGACATTGTCCTGGCGGAACCGAAAGCATTGATCGGATTTGCCGGTCCGCGGGTCGTCAAAGAGACCATCAAAATCGAGCTGCCGGAAGATTTCCAGACCAGTGAATTTCTTATGGAACATGGTTTCGTGGATCGGGTTGTCAGCCGTCCGGAACTGAGACTCGAAATAGCCCGTCTGATCGATTACTGCGTCAGCTAATTCCGCTCATTCGACGCCGTCAGCTTGCCTCGAATCTTTCAATTTCTATGTAGTGAGCTCCCGCCTGTCGCGTTATGATGAATTTCCCATCATTCATCATCCAGTTCAGGCGATCCCTTAACAACAGGGGCGGGAGTTCTCCAGATCTTATGCTCGGCTTTCTAAAGTCCCTCATGGAACGCAAGCCTCACGTTCAACGAATCGATCTCACTAAACGATTCGAGCTGATTGGACGCGTGGGACAGGGCAGTATGTCCAAGGTATGGCGCGCCAGAGACTCGATGACGGGGCGAATCGTCGCCGTCAAAGTGCTCGATAAAGAGAAGACCGACAAGTTGAACAATCGTTTCAAAGGCCTGGAGAAGCCGCTCGAATCAGAGATTGCTGTCTCTCTCCAACATCCTAATATTGTCCGCACGATTGAGACGGGGTTCACTCTCGAGAGCGAAGAATATCTGATCATGGAGTTTGTGGAGGGTTCGAGTCTCAGCTTTTACGTCGAGACGCAAAACGAAGTGCATCAAAAAAATCGATTGAATTTCATGATCGAACTGGGGGATGCGATCGAGTACTTCCACAAGGAAAAATGGATTCATCGAGATATCTGCCCGCGGAATATCCTGATCACCGACGATCATCATGTGAAGCTGATCGATTTCGGGTTAGCGGTTCCCAATACTCCTGATTTTCGTCGCCCCGGTAATCGTACCGGAACCGCTAACTACATGGCGCCGGAGCTGATCAAACGCAAGCCGACCGACGAGCGAATTGATATCTTTTCCTACGCTGTGACCTGTTACGAAATGTGGTGCAAAAAATTACCTTGGCCGGAAGGGAACAGTCTCGAAGCTGTGGTTCAGCATATCAATAGTCCCCCCGAACCGATGTCAACGCACATTCCCGAGATCAACCCGGAACTCGAGAAGATCGTATTGAAAGGTCTGGCGCGCGAACCTGGCGACCGCTGGACGCATATCCGGGACATGACCGATCAGTTTCGAAAAATCGCACCGCAAGTGAGCTCTTTGCCGGCTCCTCCCCGATCCGCCTGACCGATCCGTTCATTCTCGGCGAATCCCGGATTTTCCGTCCACGCTAGTCTCGATTTCTTTTCCGTGATGCGTCAAACTATCGGCTTCGACATCAAATGGATGTGATCGTTCGTCCCAATTTCCTGTCTTTCCCATGCCCGGTCTCGATCTTTCGACCCTCAATCCGCCGCAACGCGAAGCCGTTTCCACGCAACACGGACCGTTGCTGGTTCTCGCCGGAGCCGGTACTGGAAAAACCAGGGTAATTACCTTTCGAATTGCCGAGTTGATTCGTCGCGGCGTCTCCCCGGAACGTATTCTTTCCGTCACGTTCACCAACAAAGCAGCCAAGGAGATGCTCGAACGGGCCACTCAGTTGCTCGGCAACAAAGGAGCTCGTAAGAAGCCGGTGATCAGCACGTTTCACTCGTTGTGTGTGAAAATTCTCCGGGATGAGATTGAAGTTCTCGGCTATCCTTCGCGGTTTGCGATTTACGATCGTGGAGACCAGGAATCCGCCGCACGAACTGCTTTACGAGATGTTCGCGTCGCCGATAACGCCATGCGACCCGCAGATTTGTTAAACGTGATCAGTAAATGGAAAATGGCCGGGATTCCTCCCGATCGCGCGGCAGATTTCGTGGAAAACGATCAGGAATTCCTGGCGGCGGTCGCGTATCGGAAGTATCAGAAGAATCTGCGTTCTTCGGGAGCGGTCGATTTTGACGATCTGTTACTGCTGACCGATCAGTTATTCAAGCACCATCCGGAAGTGCTTCAACGCCAGCAACAAAAGTTTGACTACGTGCAGGTCGATGAGTATCAGGACACGAACGGCGTGCAGTTTCGATTGGTCGAAGCACTTGTGGCGCCCCATAAAAATATCTGCGTTGTCGGAGACGACGATCAATCGATCTACGGCTGGCGCGGTGCCGAAGTGGAACATATTCTGGGATTCGATCGTCATTTCCCGGGCGCGAAAGTGGTTCGTCTCGAAAATAACTATCGCTGTACCGACAAGATTCTCGATCTCGCCAACCGTCTCGTGAAACACAACAAGGGACGACACGACAAAACGCTGATTGCGCATAAGTCATCCGAACATCCTGTTCGATTTGCGGAATTTGAATCGGAAGTTGAAGAAGCTGAAAAACTGGTCGACGAAATCAAATGGTTGATCGAAGAGAAAAACTTTCCGTCGTCTTCGATCGCCATTCTCTTTCGTACCAACGAACAGCCGCGTGTCTTCGAAACCGAACTCCGGCGACGCGACATTCCATACGTTCTGGTGGGGAGTCAGTCCTTCTTCGATAAAAAAGAAGTCCGTGACCTGATGGCTTATTTGAAGGCGATTGCCTTCCCGCAGGATGATATCTCGCTGATGCGAATTATCAATACGCCATCGCGTGGGATCGGAGCCACCACGGTGGAAAAGGTCTCCACTCGGGCCGTGCAGCAGGGATGTCCATTCTTTGTCGCCGTCGATGAAGCGTTCAAAGCGGGAGAAATTTCCCAAAAAGCCGCCGATGCCATCAAGCAGTTCGAACAACTTCTCGATTCCTTCCGGAAAAGAAGCCTTTCCTCGCCTCGTCAGCTTGCCGACCTCGTTCACGAGCTGATCCAAAAAATCGATTACGACGCCGAGATCGCTCGACAGTATAAAGACGAAGCTCAACAGGTCGCGCGGAAGGAAGTGCTGGAAGGGTTCGTTTCCTCCGTCAGTGATTACGTGCAGCAGGCGGAAACCCCGTCGCTCTATGAGTTCATCGAAACCACGGCACTTGGCGGTCGAGAGGAAGAATCGAACAAGGAAGACCAACTCGCCGGGCAGGGGGTCAAACTGATGACTCTGCATTCGGCGAAAGGACTGGAGTTTCCCTGGGTCTATCTCGTCGGCCTGGAAGAAGGCTATCTTCCTCATCGACGCAGTGTCGAGGACGCCAGTCGCAAAGCGATTGAGGAAGAGCGACGCCTGGCCTACGTCGGCATCACGCGGGCTAAGGATTATCTCACCATTTCGCGAGCCGGGACTCGCAAGAAGTGGGGCAAGACCCGACTCTCTTTGCCTTCCCGGTTTCTCCACGAGATGAAAGGGGAAGCCGCACCTCCCGATGTCGCCGCTGCCATCGCTCAGGCGGAGGATGCCGCTGCGGTCGGGGAATAATGCTTATCTCTCAATGTTTAATGTTTGAAGTGACGGCGTCCGGTGAAGATCATCGCCATTCCGTGTTCGTTACAGGCCTGGATGACTTCTTCATCGTTCCGTGAACCGCCGGGTTGAATGACGGCTTTAATCCCGGCCTTCGCGGCTTCGTCGACTCCGTCCCGGAACGGGAAGAACGCATCGGAAGCCACGATCCCACCCTGTGAACGCTCGCCCGACTTGTAGGCGGCGATCATGGCAGAGTCCAGACGGCTCATCTGGCCGGCTCCGACACCGACCACCATCCCGCCGTTCACGTACACAATTGCATTCGATTTCACGTGCTTGCAGGCGGTCCAACCAAATACCAGATCGATCATCTCCTGGTCGGTCGGTTGACGTTCGGTGACGACTTCCCAATCGTCGCTCGCTTCGGGAGCCTCATCGCGATCCTGAACCAGCAGACCTCCCGTCACGCGGCGATAATCGAAACTCGGCGTCCGTCCGTCGGTCATGCCGGGGCATTTCACCAGACGAACGTTGTTTTTCCACTTGGGTTTTGTGGTCAGAGCTTCGATCGCATCGGCGTCAAAGTCCGGAGCGATGATCGCTTCGATGAAACGACCCGGCTCGCACATCTGATCGGCGGTGGCCAGATCGAGCGTCCGGTTTAATCCGATGATCGAACCGAAGGCGCTCACCGGATCTCCTTCGTAGGCCTTTCCGAACGCTTCTGAGAGGTTCTCTCCAATCGCCAGACCGCAGGGGTTGTTGTGCTTGAGGACGGCAGCCGCCGGTTGTTCGAAATCACTGGCGATCACCAGAGCCGCGTCGAGATCGAGCAGGTTGTTGTAGGAAAGTTCCTTGCCGTGCAATTGTTCCGCGGACGCCAATGTGCCGGCAGCGGGATTCACTTCCGTATAAAACGCAGCGGATTGATGCGGGTTCTCGCCGTACCGCAACGACATCCGTTTCTCGACCGTAATCCCCAGCGTCTCGGGGAACGTTTCTTCCGGTTGAGTCACTTCGTGCAGATAATCGCTGATCGCCCGGTCGTAGCGAGCCGTCATCTCGAAGGCCGCCGCGGCCAGCTCGCGACGTTGTTGCTCATCCAGCGAATCATCCTTGAGGGATTCCAGGACCGATTCGTATTGCGACGGCTTGGTGACGATGGCAACGTATTTGTGATTTTTGGCGGTGGATCGCACCATACTCGGTCCGCCGATATCGATCTGTTCGGTCGCTTCGGGAATCGTGACGCCCTCTTTTGCGATCGTCTGCTCGAACGGATACAGATTACAGACCACGACCTGAAACGGGACGATGCCGTGCTCGACGATCGCTTCCGCGTCGGCGGGAAGATCGGGACGTCCCAGAATCGCTCCGTGGACTTTGGGATGCAGCGTTTTCACCCGACCGTCCATGATTTCCGGAAACCCCGTGTATTCGGAAATGTCCATGACCGGAACTCCCGCCTCCGCCAGCACGCGCCGCGTGCCGCCGGTCGAGATGATCTCGAAACCGAGATCGACCAGTCCTTTCACAAAAGGTTCCAGTCCTGATTTGTCACTGACACTCACGAGTGCCCGTTTCGGGGATGACTCCGTCATGGTCTCAACCTGCTCGAATTAAAGTCTGTCAAAAAGAAACGGACATCGGCGTCTTGTCCGATGTCCGTGAAGGTTCCTTTGCGGCATCGCGATCGTCGATCAACCACCAATCACCCAGCGTTCGAAGGTGCTTGCGATCAATCCTTTCTCGGCCAGTGCCTGTTTGACGGACTTGCTGTCGTCCTTGGCGAAGGGCTGGAACGCCAGCACTTTGGCGTCTTCGGCGTACCATTTTTTCATCTGGCCGTCGACGATCTTATCGACGATGTTCTCAGGTTTGCCACTGGCTTTCGCCTCTTCGGTCAATCGCTCCCGTTCCGCCTGAACGATCGCTTCGTCGAGGTCTTCGATGTTAGTGGCGGCCGGGCTCAAGGCGGCGATATGCATCCCGACATCCCGCAACAGCTCCAGATCGGCATCGTCGCCGGTCGCCGCGAACAGCACACCGGTCTTGCCGTCGTGATGGATGTAACCGTTGACGGTTCCTTTGTCTTCGATGATCGCGATTCGCGACAAGACGATCTTTTCGCGAATCTTGTTGACCATCTCTTCGTAAATTTCCTTGAGAGAGGCGTCTTTCCCTGCGGGAGTCTGCTCCATCAGTTCCTCCGGAGAGGATGCTCCAGGGCCGTTCAGGAGCTGTTCGGCACACAGATCGACGAATCCCAGGAAGTCTTCACTGCGGGAAACCGGTTCCGATTCGCATTGCATCTCGATCATCACCGCTTTGGTGTGATCGTCGTTGAATTTGACGACGATGCGACCTTCGCTGGTCGTGTTGTCGGCACGCTTCAACATCACCTTGCCGACCTGCTCCCGCAGAATGGCAACGGCTTTGTCCTGATCGCCCTCGGCTTCGACGAGTGCTTTTTTGCAATCCATCATCGGCAAGTCCGTGAGATCACGCAGCGCCTTCACGGCTGCAGCAGTGATTTCCGCCATGGTCTGTCTCCTCAAGTTGAAGAATCGGCTCCTTGCGGAACCCTGGTGTTGTAGGATTTCGGGGTCGTCGTCCGCGACGACCTGCGGTGTTAGCTATCAGACGACGCTCCGCCCGGGAGGGTTCGCGATGATGCTCGCCCACCCCGCGTTCGGAACGTGAATTATTTGATCGACGGGATCGGCTTCAGTTCTTCGTCGTCTCCCGGAGTCTCTTTCTTCTTCTGCGGCAAACTGGCCTTACCCAGAGAGACACCGGCACTCAAATGAGCCAGAACCAGACGAATCGAACGAATACTGTCGTCGTTGCCGGGAATCGGCAAATCGACTTCATCCGGGTCGGAATCGGTATCGATCAACGCCACCACTTTGATGCCCAGCTTGTGAGCTTCCCGAACCGCATTTTTCTCTTTGCGGGGGTCGATGATCACAATCGCTTCCGGCATGCGGTTCAAGTGTCGGATACCGTTCAGGTTACGAAAAATCTTGCGTTTTTCACGCAGCAGCGTCGATTGCATTTTCTTGGAGTACTTCTCGATTTCTCCGCTTTCCTCCATCGCTTCCAGTTCTTCCAGTCGTTTGAGGCGTTGGCGAACTGTGCGGAAGTTGGTCAACGTGCCCCCCAGCCAACGCTCGTTGACGTAAGGCATCCCGCAGGCTTCGGCGGCTTCTTGAATCGGCTTGGCGGCCTGACGCTTGGTGCCGACGAACAGGATCAACGACCCTTGCGAGGAGACTTTTTCGAGATATTTGCGGGCTCGCAGCAAGCCGCGAACGGTCTCTTTGATATCGATGATGTGGATATCGTTGCGGCGACCGTAGATGTAAGGTCGCATTTTGGGATTCCACCGGGCCGCTTTGTGGCCGAAGTGGACGCCGGCATCAAGAATGTCCTTAATGACAATCTTGCCGGTCTCAATCTTTTGCTGCATGGGAGCTTCTGGTGCATCTGTTGACATAAGTTCTCTCCTGAAATGACCTTAAGGACCGCCTTGAAGCAGGACAATCGGGCCAGATCGCGAAAAAAGTGATCGCCGCCTCGACCTTCGAAACCATTTTCGAAGCCAGTTCGAAACGCGCGAGAGGCTATCGTAACGAGTGGGCTGAAAACCGTCAATTCAGCGGGAAAAATAGGGAAACATCACGGCATTCGTCGCTCCTGTTGTGAAGTGATCGTAACGATTCAGGAATCAGGAATCAGCGTTGGTCCATCCTTTCCGCGTTTGAGAGAAATTTCATTGTTTCATGGCTGAATCCCGAGGGTTTTCAAAGATGAGCTTTTTGCAAGTCCTCAACTTCTCAAGTTCTCATCTTCGAACGAAACCCGATGGTTTTGCCCGGTTTTGAGATCGTCCGCCGCGAAATCTGAAATTGCGTCTGTCTGG
>JABURQ010000039.1 GCA_014762625.1 Planctomycetaceae bacterium
ATGTGGTCTCACAATTGACTGTAAACGCAGCACAACGGGCCA
This sequence comes from Planctomycetaceae bacterium, assembly GCA_014762625.1. Classification (GTDB taxonomy): domain Bacteria; phylum Planctomycetota; class Planctomycetia; order Planctomycetales; family Planctomycetaceae; genus JABURQ01. Next base: position 43 of record JABURQ010000039.1, read on the forward strand.
TTCCCAGACAGACGCAATTTCAGATTTCGCGGCGGACGGTCCCAAAACTGGAAACAACCATCGGGTTTCGTTCGAAGATGAGAACTTGAGAAGTTGAGGAATTCAAAAAGCTCATCTTTGGAAACTCCCGAGGTTCAGCCATGAAACAATGAATTCTTTTTCGAACATGAAAAGCAATTGTACGGTCACCGGCATGATGGGATCCTCTCAGAGCTCCGATGGCTGGGGATCGGCGGCGAGTCGCGGTCGATGGCTGTCGGGAGCCGAGGGAGACTCGTCCGGTGTCAGCCGACGACCGATGATGACGACGTCGTTCGGGTTCGGCAGTATCCAGCGATCGCAAACGATCTCCCCCAGTTTTTTCCACTGAAAATTGGGATAAATTCTGGAAGGATTCCGGCGAACGGCGTTAAAGCAGAAGTAGGTCACATCGTCGGGAAATACGGCCTGCCGCTGGGGATCGACCACCGGAATGAACTCTTTCCAGTGATAGGCAAACGGATGATAGATGCGACCAATACTGACGAATCTTTCTCCCGCGGGAATCAGTTCGCGCACTTCGGCCACTGCCTGCTCGGTGGCGGGCGTGTGTCGAATTAACCGGTTGACCCACGGCCCCATAAAGGTCGTTCCCACGAAGACGACCATCGTGAGCGTCGTCAGAATGGCGTTTTCTCTGGAGTTTCGACGGCTGAGTGTCCCCAGAGTTGCCGCCAGGACCATGCACCAGACCGAAAAGGCAATCGCGAAACCGGTCGGTTGCCAGTCCATCGACGTTGGATCGAGCCGCATCGTAACGGTCAACAACACCACCGCCACCGCACAGATCGCTCCGGCCACAAACCTGACCTGCCAACGCCAGCTTTGACTCCAGAGAGATTTAGAGTCTTCGTTTTCCCAACACCGCTGAGCCACGAGTCCAATGATAATGGCGAGACACGGATAGACCGGCATCAGATAACGCGTCACCGCCCCCGGCACCATCCAGAGCGACAGGAAGGCAATGATCACACTCGTTCCCAGAAAAAAGAGCTGCGATTGCGCCTGGCCAACGGTCTTCCAGAATCCCGGATAGCACAGCACAAAGAGCAATCCCGACCAGGGGAGCGTGCAGAAAAAAGTATGCAGCGGAAACTCGGCCATATGCGTCAACACGGTCATCGGGCTACTGCTGTCAAAACGCTGATTGATCATCCGCATGTAGACGTTCTGGCTGTTCTCGAGTCCGGATTGAGAAAGATAGGCCAGTTGCCAGGAACCCCAGACAGCAAAGAAGATCAGGATGCCGGCCAGGTGCGGAAGCGAGGCTGCTTCTTTCCAGCGTCGCTTGTAAAGCAAATAGAGACCGACCGTCGCGGCAAAATAAACGGGAGCCTGAAAGCCTTTCGCCAGACAGCCATACGCCACCATCAGGTAAGGAAGCCCCCACTTCAACCAGGGCGACCACTCACGTTGATCGCCCCAATGCCACAAGAGCAAGGAGGCACTGACGAAAAGAGTAAAGACCGCTTCAGTTTCTCCCAGCCACCCCAACTCGATCACCTGCCCCATGGTGATGAACGCGGCTCCGGATACCAGAGAGGCCGTCGGTTTCAGAAACAGTCGGGAATACCCATAGATCAGAATCGTCGTCAGTAGGATCGCGAGAGAACTCGGGAGGCGAATGGCAATTTGGTCGACTTCACCGCGCACCCTGCCGACCAGAGCCATCAACCAGTTTTGCATGGGGGGACGGGAAAGATAAATTTGCCCCTGTTGACGCGGGACGATCCAATCCCCCGTTTCCAGCATTTCGACGGCCACCTGAGCACGACGCGTCTCTTCCCCTCGAACGGACAAATCCGTCATCCGGGGAAAGTAAATCGCCAACACCAACAGAATAAGCAGCCAGAATTGGTATTCCCGAAACCACCGAGAAGATGGCTCACCTCCGGTAGTTCGATCAGAGTTCAACATTGGAGTTTGGTGAGACTTGATGGCTCGTTCATCCATGAAACATAACCGGTTCGAAAAATGAGGTCGCGTGGATGCGATGGAAAGACGTCAAAGCCCCGGAAACGTAGTGCGTTCTTGTCATATCGTCAATACGACGTTGGACTTGCGGAAGTTCAGGTCCTGTGGGGGAGGAGAAAGTAACGTTGCGTCATCTCCACTCAAACATTGTCGACAAAAGATTTTTTTGATTTTTTCGCCCCCCGGTCGATAATAGAAATAGTCTCGGGATTCTCCTGAGAAGATTTCCTGTCGAGTCTCCTTTCTCTTCGCTTTCGCGAAACACATCTTGCCCATCCGTCCGTGTTTTGAGACGGCGAACCAATCAGGTGGCCGCGTATGAGTGGTCGTCAGACAAGTTCGAATTCCACACTCCGCGATTTCGAGTTCGTCATCGCGTCGCGAAATCTCTACAGACCAAGTGTCCCTGTCGCTTCTTCTTTCCCGTTTTCAGTGAGATTGAACCGCGGCCGCGCTCCCCCCCGCCGAAGCTTGCTCGCAGGATGACTTTGTTGCCGGGCCGTCATGACCTGACGGTTCGCGCGGGTTTCTCTCTATTCATTTTTGTTCATTGGAGATTTTTATGTCCGAGAAACGAAACCTGCCGCCCGTCATCAATCTGCTCTACACCCACAATCCGTTTTATTTACTCAGTACCTGTTTTGTGATTTACGCGATCAAACAAGCCTTCCAACCCGAGTCGGGAGATTATCTCGACCCGTGGTTATTGATGGCTTCGCTGAGTGGTTTTACTCTGCTCTCTGCCGTGACGGCATTCGTCGTCGTCAAATTCGGCAAAGTATGGGAAGACGCCCGTTCGATCGTGTTGATTCTGGTGCTGATGTTTCTGGCAATCTCGGTCAGCTTCGACGAATTGTTGAATCTGCATCCGGAACAGGGACTCGGACTTTTAATGTTCGGCTTCCTATTTTCGATTGTCGTCTCGGAAGGATTGTTGCGTGGACTGCGGATTCGATTTCCGGCGGTGTATCGCATTCCCTTTTATCTGACTCTGGCCTTATTTTTTGTATTTCCGTATTACGTCTCCCCGGAAGTGACGGGACTCGGCTTGACGCCGACAAGGTGGAGACTACTCCAGTTTCCGATGGCCGCGGCAATCTTGACGCTCTCGCTGATGCCCGCCGTTCGCTTCGGAAGTCAGTTACTGAAAGAGAACGGCACGCCGTGGAAGTGGCCTTACTATCCGTGGACGATCTTTGCCTTCCTCGCGTTGGCGGTCGTCGGTCGAACGTATTATCTCAATATTTCGTTCGACGAATCGTTTGGGCCACTCTCGGCGATGTACACGGCGTTCGGTCTGTATCATCTGATTCCGTTTGCGTTGGCGATTCTGGTTCTGCTGTTGGAAATCGCGCTCGTCGAGAAGAAACCGGGACTCCTCAAACGAGTCATGGTTCTGGTCGGTCTTCTGCCGGTAATGGCGATTCCGTTTCGGATGAATGATCCCATTTATGCGCTCTTTCATGCCAGATTCACGCAGACATTCGGGGCACCTCTATGCCTGACAGTCTATGCTGTGGGGGCATTTTACGTGTATGCCTGGATGCGCGGAATCAAACAGGCGGAATGGGGACTCTCATTCGCATTACTGCTCGGCTGTCTCATCGGTCCCGAGACGACGACTCTGTCGCGGATCGATGAGGTCAACTGGATGCCCCTGGCGATGCTCGGTGCACTGCAAACGGTGCAGACGATTCGTTTGCGGAGTTCGCTACGAGGTATTGCGGCAACTGTGTTAATGACCTGTGTGTTGGTCATATTGACACACAGATCTCTCGATGCACACCTCGTGCAAACGATCCCACCGCATCTGATTCTGCTGGGAATCATGTTCTGCGGTTTTGTTTTTCAGGATCGAGCAGCGTACTTCTTCCGGAAACTCGCTGCCATCAGCTTACCAATTCTGGCCGTCGCGACCGCCTGGACCTGTCAGTCGGCGGGTGTCGCGGAGGGCTGGCTGGCGCTGTATCTGGTCGGTATGACGACTGTGCCGCTCGGCATCTGGTATGTTCTGCGGGATCGCTGGTACCTTGCATCGGCCATGATCAACGTCGCTGGCGGAAGCGGTGGAATGTCGTGGATGGGCTATCGCTTTGTCCGTTCGGAGTTCGGAGCCCGGATCATCGAGCCGCTCCTGTATGGGACGGCGTTCTTCCTGATCGCCGTTATGATCAGTGCCCACAAAGCGGGTGCGTTCGATCGACTGTTCCCAAAACGAAACCACAACGGACACGGCCCACCTCCCGAAGAAGGCCCGCTCATCGCGGGTGAATAGTTTTAGTCCCTGACGATCCTTCCATCGCGAATCGCAACACATGCCGACGCCGCGGTGGAAGGATTTTTGCTGGACTGCATTGTTGATTTCGTTCCAGAAACGGTTGGGGGGAACCTGGACCAAAAAATTCAGCCGTGTTGGATTCGATTGCTTCGACCGCCTCAATCGGACGACACTTTGCTCATTCTCGCAGCGAAAAGTGATGCCGTAACTACCTGATATGATTGCAGTTAAAGTATTCAGGGACACACGATTCCCTGTGACGACCTGAATTTTAACCATCAAAATTGTTGTCAGACGCCACGAAACAGGCTCCGACAAAGTACGTAATTCATGTCGTTCTCTGAAGCATCTTATTGGGGACCGTCAAAATTCAGAAAAAATTGTGTAAGCATTTCTCTTGCTTAACGTTCTCTGGGCATGAAGACGTATCGTCTGACAACCGTTAGTCACCGATAGAAGATCTGAGAAATCCACGATCGCAGCCATCCGATCGCCGAAGTGCCCCATACGGTTCCTTTTTTTACCAATTATTTGAGGAGACTTGAAAATGTCGAAAATTGATGACGCCTCTAACAGTGTTTCATATACAGATTCGCAATCTACAACGACAGCAAACAACACGGCCCAACATGAGTCAAAACAGCAAACCGGAGATGTTGTTAACAATGCGGACATCGATGAGGAACTTGTTCTCGACATCAGCTATTATTTAAATTCACAAAATCAAAGCGCTTCCAACGCACGTAACGACCAACTCAATAGTCTGACGATTGGCAAAGAGGAAGCCTTGGGAAAATTACAAGGAATGTTCTCCCAGGCAGCCTTAGATGAAACGACTCTCATCATTCAGGAAACTCAAGAAGAACTTATCGACAACCTGAAACGGGACCAGAAACGAGATGTGGCCATTAAAACAGCCACCAAGAAAGAGGAAGATCGTCAGCTCGACTTACGGAAGTCGTCGGTAATGAACCCTGATAGAGATAGCCGAGAATTCCAAACTGCTGAGTCAGAGCGGAACTTAAAGGAAGCTTAACAGCGTGTTGAGAAATGGGTTCGTTGTCGAGAACAGGAAATTTGAGGTGTGAACGAGAAACAAGAGCGCAGGCGATCTGCTGATTCGTCGAGAGCTTGTGATGAAGTTGCAAACTCAAAACACTGTTCGAAGCAGAATTAAGTTTTTCAACGGGCTGTCAGGATTCAGAAATCATCGCTGTCACCTCCCTCCTGCGTTTGAATGAAATTTCATTGTTTAATGGCTGAACCCCGAGGGTTTTCAAAGATGAGCTTTTTGCAAGACCCCATCTTTGAATCATTGAGATCTTTGGACGAAACCCGAGAGTTTTGCCCGGTTTTGAGATCGTCCGCCGCGAAATCTGAAATCGCGTCTGTCTGGGAATGGCCCG
>JABURQ010000194.1 GCA_014762625.1 Planctomycetaceae bacterium
GGTTCTTCACGGAACTTCGTGGGTCGTTTGAGCGATTGATTCCGGGAACAGGTTCAGTTGGCCGCAGAAGAACAGGATTCTTGTCCGGTAGTTCTCGAAATTCCGGAACCCGCGAGCCGCTGACTTCAACGCCTGGATCAGGCTGTTGAAGCCTTCCGAAGAAGCGTTCGTAATCCGGTGAGCAAACCACGTCACGATCCGGTCCAGATGCCGCTTGATCATCTTCGCCACCTTCACCATCGGTTTGAGCCGACAGCGCGACGCCCACGCATTCCACGACTCGAAGAATAACCGCCCCGTGTATGCTCCCGGCTGCTCCCAGAACTCGCGAAACAACTCTCGCAGTGCCCACGCTCGCGAGGTCTTTAATGTTGACTCCTTGAGGTCTTCGAAGGTGGTCGCCTGATCGTCCGAAAGGTTCTCTTCGTTCGTCAGCCACAGATAGCGGCTACCGGTCAGACGCTCGTCTCCCTCCTGCTTCAAAGACTTGTGTTCGGCCCGCCGAACCTTGTCCACGGCCTCGTTCAGATGCTTGGCGATATGGAAACGGTCATGCACGATGTCCGCCTCGGGGACATTCTCTTCCGCGCTGTGGATGAAGGCGGCCCACATGTCCACAGCCACCGCCTTGACCTGTGATTTCTGCTCTTCAGGCAGTGTTTTCCAGAGGGAATCGGCTGCCTCCTTCGTTCGTCCCGGCGTCACTTCCAAGACCCGCCCCCCGTCGATGTCGGTCATCACTGAGACGTAATCGTGCCCCTTGCCGAAGTTCTTTTCGTCGATGCCGATGTGCTTGATCTCTTCGAGATCGCGACGCTCCAGTCCGCGTTCGACGGCGTCACTCATGATCCTCTGTGCGGCCTCCCAACCGAGTCGCAACAGTCGTCGTCCTCGGTCGATGCTCGAAGACGCCTTGAGGACGCGGATCGCAAAGGCTTCGAAGAGAAGCGTGAAGCGACCGTGCGGTGACGCCCAGGGAATGTGGACATTATGCACGCCGTGTTCGGGGCAGTTGGTGCGTGGGATGCGGGCTTTGATGACGGTCTCGAATTGCATGGTGTCGAGATGCCGCCAAGTCCGCTCTTCGGAATGATCTTTGAGAGGAGACGGCAGTCCACACTCGGGGCAGCCGCACTTGCTGTCGGGGTTGTCCTGGAGGTGGATTTCGACGCGCTGAGCTTCGAGATCGAGGTCGACGGATTGGACGAGCCACTCTTCTCTGAGACCGAGCAACAGGGCGTAATGTTGATTGAGATCGTTCATGCAACCATGCTGCTCAGAACGTCAGTGAAAAACCAGCCGAAACGGCCTCAGCCACGATAATCCGAGAAGAACC
>JABURQ010000038.1 GCA_014762625.1 Planctomycetaceae bacterium
CCCCCGACATTTTGTGGTCGAAAAATGCTTGCAAATTCCCGTCCCCAGATCCATACTCGGCCTGAACAAACATGACCACATTTACACCAAGACGGTGAGCACGATGATAATTCAGGACTCCATTGTTCGGCGGGTGCCGGCCTCCCTCGCAGAGAATGCGGCGGAAGACCGATCCTATGACAGGAATCTGCAAAGATTGCAGTTGCATCCATAATCCGTTGCGTTATGATGCCCGAACGCCGCGACAGAGTGCGACGCTCTCAAAAAACACACACGGCGTCTCGATGGTTGCACATCGAGCAAAGCGACTAAGCAGGAGTCACACCGCCGTGCATGATTCACGTGCGCACGGATGCCCGTGCACGAAATCAATTCTTGGCTGTTCTTTCGGTCTCTGGGCCAATGCTCGCCCGCCCCCAATAGCAGAAATCTCCCGATAGATCGTGCGTTTTAACGCAGGGAAGACTCGGACGCCAGCGGCAAAAAGAAAGCCGCCGGTTGCGCCAACAACCGACGGCCGATGAGTCAGATCACAAAGTTCACGGCTAGGTGCTTTTTCATGTCTGACAGCATCATTAAGGAAGATATGCGCAGTGTCAAGTCTTTTCCGTCGAGAATCCGCCCCGGAGAAGCGATGTCGCTGGCAGAATTTAAGCAGGATTTCGGGATCTCCGACCGGACTTTGGCCCGCTGGAAGCGAGCCATCTTCGAAAAATATCAGCGGGATTTCATTCGTGGTCCTGGTTGCGATCACAAATGGGTTTTCACAGACGACATATTTTATGTGCTCGGTCTCGAGGAGCTTCCCAAATATGAGCCCGAATACAAATGGAGGCAGTGAATGAGTATCAAAGTTCGAGTCTTCAAGCGCTCCGACCGCAAGTATTACGAGGCACAGTGGGTCGATCCGATCACTGGCCGCAAGAAAACCCGCTCGACAAAGAAGACCAGTCAGCGGGATGCCGATCGGTTTGCCGCAAAGCTCGAAGATGAATTGATCAATGGTCCCGATCTGGATCCAGCGAAAATCAAGTGGTCTGACTTCCGTAGTCGGTACGAATCCGAATACGCTTCGACTCTGGCTGAGAAGACGCAACAAAAAATCGGGACTGCATTTAACAGTTTCGAAGAGCTGGTCTCTCCCGCCTGGTTGGCCACGGTCAGCTCGAATGTGATCAGCAAATATGCGGGGCGTCTTCGCGCTCAGGATTTGTCGGAGGCGACCATCAAGGGCTACCTCTCCCAGCTGCGGGCCGCGTTTAGCTGGGCTCACAGAGTGGGTCTCATGAATTCTGTGCCTCACTTCGAAATGCCGAAGCGAGTCAACAAATCGAAAGGTCGGGCTCTGACTGCCGAAGAATTCGACCGGATGGTTGACGCGACTGCCAAGACGGTCGGTGAAGAATATTCCGCCCGCTGGACTCGATTCTTGCGCGGTCTCTGGTGGTCTGGTCTGCGGTTGGGCGAGGCGATCGCTCTCAGTTGGGACAATGATGAAGAAATCATGGTTGACCTGTCTGGAGGTCGCCCGATGTTCCGGATCCGTGCGGAAGCCGAAAAGGCCAAGAAAGACCGTTATCTTCCGATGGCTCCCGAGTTCGCCGAGCTGCTCGAACAAACCCCCAGCAAAGCGAGAAGGGGATACGTTTTTCCGCTGATGGAAACCCGCACCTTGAAACCGTCGGGGCGAGTGAAAGTCTACGCGGCCAGCAAGGTGATCTGCGACATTGGCGCGGAAGCGGGCGTGATTGTCGGCAAGAAACGATCGGGAGATCCGAAATTCGCTTCGGCCCACGATCTTCGCCGCGCGTTCGGCTATCGCTGGGGAATGCGCGTATTGCCTCCTGTGCTGATGGAGCTGATGAGGCACGAATCGATCACGACGACCATGGAATATTACGTGGGTCGCAATGCGGAAGCAGCAGCGGACGCCGTCTGGCGTGCTTTTGGTGAATCGGTGCACGACTCTACTAACACTTTTGCTAACACTAATGATTCAGAGGGGCAGGTCGTTCCGGACTGACCTGATAAAACCCCTTTAATGACAGTGTTAAAAAGAGGCGCCGCCCGGATTCGAACCGGGGAATGACGGATTTGCAATCCGTTGCCTTAGCCACTTGGCCACGGCGCCCTGTAACTCCCTTACCAGCCCGTTGAAAAACTCAATTTGACTACGAATGATTTTTTGAGCTGAATCACATCGTCATCAATTCTCGATGAGTCATGGGACTCACCTGCGAAATGTTTCCTCGTGCTCACCTCAAAACTCTCATTCTCGCCAACAAATCCGTTTCTCAACACGCTGTTACGGGTTATACGGAATTGATCGGATATCCTGACAATCTTCTGAAGTCTTTTTCTGTCAGGATCTTGGAGATGCGAAAAATATTCACTTCGCCAGGTCGTCTCCCTGAACTCCGATCCTCAGATGCTAGCTGTTCTCGGCGATTTGATCAAGAAAACGGAAAACAGAAAGACCACAAAGAACGGGAAAACCCGGCAATCTTTGCCGATTACCGCTGCCCCCCAAGTTCCGTAAGTGGGCGAAAAAATGGATGAGGAGCGTGGAATCGGAAACCGGACGACAGTAGCATCGGGGATTCCGGCCCTCACAAGCTGGTTCTGTCATTTCACGACAAGCTCGACACCAAAATCCAGGTAATGGTTCATTTATGATTGATTCCGAAGAGATTTCCGAAACCGAAGATCAACTGATTCAGACCGCTCAAGTCGCCGTTAGTTCCTGTAACTGGGTGGTGGGCGAGTGTGCGGCGAAATGGACGAAAAAGTATGCTAAAGGGCGTACCGACGCCGATTTCGCCACCGAAATTGGACTCACTCCCGATCAGGTGTTTCAGCGACGCCGGGTCTGGGAAACGTTCGGCGACGTCTACAAAGAATACAATTCCTTGAAGTGGTCTCATTTTTATGTCGCTTTGAACTGGGACGACGCTCCCGAATGTCTGCAATGGGCGGAAGATAACGAAGCGACTGTCGCCGAGATGCGGGCCTGGCGTCGTGCCGTTCAGGGCGAAGATCTGACCGAAGCAGCCATCGATCAGGAATACAGCGAGTGGGGCGGCGACCCGCATGTCGTACACGTCCCCTTTGAGAATACGCTCGTCAAGGACCCTGCCGATATGCCGGTTCCCTCAGGCGAAGGGAGCCGACTCCGCAGCGGCGGGCAGGCTGCTGAAACAGTCGCCGCTCACGCTCGGGAGTCACAGTCGGGTGAGGATTACGCCCCGTTCAATCAGGGAGCGACCGCCGTTCCCAAATCAGAGTCGGGGGGAGCGACCGCCACTCAGACATCGCCGCGCGAGCAGGCCGAACAACTGGTCAAAAAATTGACCGTGGCCCTGGAACGGTTTGAAAAAGAAGTGACGCCGACCATCGCCCGGGAAATGCCCAAGCTCGATGAAAAGATGCGTTCTCGTTTACTCAAAGCACTGCACGAAGTGAACGGTCGGATCTCGCGGATTTATTAGTGCTTTAGTCGCTGAGTGCCGAGACTTCATTGGTCGGCACGACACGGGCACCGGAATTCAGGGGCTGCACGATCTCCATGCGGCAATCCGCATATTCGGGTTGTAACAGGATCTCGGACTTCAGGTGAGACGCCTGCGCGGCTCCTTCGCAGAAAGCAAAAATCGTCGGTCCCCAGGAGGATTGCCCGACTCCCTGAATGCCGTGATTTCGGAGCCAATCCACCAGGTTGCGCATCCGTTCGTTGGCGTAGCGTCCTCCTTGAACGGGAGCGAAATAATCACCGACGATCGCTCCATATTCATAGATCGCCGAGGAGAGGGCGGCAAAATCGGATTCCTGCAGGGCGGGGAGTATTTCCATTAAGACGAGTTGGCACAAACGGCTGGTCACGTCGAGGGGCATGTCGTCGAGTTCGGCAAAGGCCTGCTCTTCCGCCTCCCCCGAAAGCCCTTGGGTTTCGGGAGGCGTGATCAGCAAAATACGCCAGTCGGGGCTGACGGTCTGATGTGCGACGAGCGTTCCCAAGTCGGATTCCTGTCGTTTTCCGCCATCGACAAGAAATCCGCCTCGCTGAAAACCGTGAACCCCTAAAGCTGACCGCCGACCACGACCCACAAATTTCGCCAACTGATCGAGGGGGTGTTGATGCCCGTAAAGGTAATCGAGCCCGTGAGCAATGCCCATCGCGAGTTGTGTTCCGGTCCCGAGACCGGAGTGAAGTGAAGCGTCCGCCTCGACGGCAATCGCGACGGGAGAATTGTCGGACGTTGCGACCTGATCGCGATATCGGTCGCGATACTCGAACACTTTTTGCTCCAGCGGTGCAGGAGAGTGTACCGCATCCTCCTCCGCGAGCGAGAGCGTGACTTGGATTTCCGGCCATCCGATCATCATACCGATTCCGCCGAATAATCGATCGCGATGCCTCCCGTTCGTTAGAGGACCAAAGTGAAGACGCGAACCGGTCTGGATATAGACGGAATGAGGCATACGATTAATTTTCAACAGCAACTGAAATATTAGAAAGTATTCTGATTGTCTTCATCATAGTTGGCGATGTGTTCACGAAGCAAATCAAAGGCGGCTTGTTCTTGCTCGCCGGCTGTTTTCGCAACCAGAATTCCAAGTCGCTCGACCTCGGATTGGATTTCATCCGCCTCCATCAGAAACAAACGAGTCGCCAGGACCGCCAATTCCAACACCGCATGTTTGGCGCGATTAAATCCCCAAACATCGCGCAGATGCCCGCGATGAACGACTCGGGTCTGGAGAGTGGAGCGTTCCGAGGAATCGTCGATGTCGGTGACGACAAATTCGTACCAGCGGCAGGCGTCCAGTAACACGCGTCCCGAGATCTGCTCGGCGGGTCGTGTCTCCGGTTCCGGATCGAGCTGATTGATGGCGGCTTTCGCGAGCAGTAAAACATCATCGACGACATGAAAGACTCCCGCTCCCGTACGCACCAGATTGGCGAAGGTTCGAGATGTCTGGAAGGGACGAAACAAAAACTCCGTCTGCGCGCGATTCACAATCGGTCCCATCGGAGAGACGTTCAGGCCATCGTCGTCATTCAATGACGTCACCAGGCCTTCAAGAATTAACGGCATAACGATACCTGCAGCGGGGAATTGTTTTCCCGAGAATAGCACGGCGGTCATCGAGATGCACTGATGCTTCGACAACAATCAGCGAGTGACTCCGACATAAAACGCAAACAATTGTTCGTCGTCCGTCGGTTCGGAGAGAATCGGAACCGCCCAGTCAAACGCCATCGGAACTGGTCCCATGGCGGGAATCTTCAGACGAATCCCTCCCCCCACCGTAAGCCGAAAGGCGTCGAAACTGACGTCCGGTTCCACGGTACCAAAATCCGTAAAGGCGACCATGGAGAACGTTTCATCGGCGGTAATCGGAATCATATACTGAACCGAACCGAGTGCCTGAAACTGGCCCCCGATTTCCACGCCGTTCTCTTTAGGAGAAACGCCTCGGAAATCGAATCCGCGGAAGCTCGAATATCCCCCCGCGTAATAGCGCTCGAAGATCGGAGTATCATTCCCGGTCCAACCGATATCGCCCGAGAAACTGAGAATATGTTTTCCCTGACCGTCGATCCGGCTGTACGTGGTGAAGAACTGGCTGGCGCTCAAATCGACACGAGGATATGTGAATTCTCCGTAACCTTGTTCGTAGGCTGCTGTCACGATGTGTCCTTCACTCGGGAGGAAGGAGGAGTCGCGGGTATCGTAAGTGGCGTTGGCTCGAACGGTCGTCAGAAAATTCGACCCCACCGCATCCAAGAGATCCTGTGGAGGAGGGGCACCGCGTGGGTTATAGAGTTGAACGTCTTCGAGACGGAACGCCACTCCCGCCGACCATTCCGGCGTGAATTGATAACCGAAATTCACTCGACCGCCGGCCCGCTGTTCGCTCCAGCTATCGAAGTAACGCTGATAGTAGAAGCCGCTCAGCCCGAGGCTCACATTGGTGTCCAGAAAATACGGATTGGTCCAACTGACCGAATAGCGGCTGACCTCGCTTCCGGGTACGGCTTCCAGACGAAACGACTGGCCGCCACCTCGGAACGCACGTCCCTCAAGAATATCTTCAATGCTCGAAGGCGGGCGAAAGAGATCGAAGTTGCGCTCGTCGAGCACGATATTTCCGACGAGTCCGGAGTTACTGTTGACCCCGGCACCAAACATCAAACGTCCCGTTCGGGCTTCCTGAACGTAAACGTCGAGGTCGCCTTCGCGGTACGGCTGTACGAAGCCGAGCGGCGGACCATTGAGGGCGGGACCGAACGGATCCCCTTGGGGCGTATTATCCCAGAGCAAGTTCCCCGGTTGCTCGATTCCGTTTTCGTAACTTTGTCCCCGGATTGTGGAGGGTGTTCCGTAATCCTGACTCTGCCCTCGGATGACTTTCGGCTCCGAGAAATCCTCTCTGAGAATCTGGCTTAGCGGGACGCTGTAGGTTGTTTCTTCAAAGGATTGGCCGCGGATGATTCCGTCGGGGCGATGGAGCGATCGGCTGAGACGAGTCTCGGCTTCAGGGACCGGCGTAAATTTGACCTGTGGCCCTCCCGTGGAGGCATCGAAAAGTTGATTCCGGTTAATGCGTTGTTCGCTACGACGGATTTCCAACGGATTCGCGAGATCACCAGGAAACACAGTCATACTGTTGACGATCACGGACTCTTTCGTATGGGAGACCGCTCGTCCTCCGTTGCCGGTGATGTGGACATTCACGCGACGAATTCGCCACACCTCATCCTCATCGACCAGCAACTCCAGGTCGATCACGCCGGGAGTTTCCAGAAACTTGGGAATCGCCTCGACCGAGGCGTTAATTCGGCCCATCTCTCCGTACTTCTTGCGAATCTCGGAAATATCCTCGTTGAGATTGCGGGTGGTGAAATAATCCCCCGGTAGGGTTTTCATTTCGCGACGGATTTCATTTTCATTCAGGACGCGCATGCCGTTGAGTTCGATGTTTCGGATGCGGTAGCGCGGGCCTTCCTTGATGGAGTAGGTTACATAGACGTTCTCGCGGTAGTCTCCCTCGAAGCGGACTTTCTTCTCGATCTCGACGTCAAAATATCCGAGGGCGTTGTAGTACGAACGGAGTGCCGACATATCGTCGGTCAGGCTGGAGGGATCGAACTTTCCGCCGAAAAACCACAGCAAACGGGTTTTGGTTTGCAGCTTGGTCTTCAGCACGCGGGAACTGATGTCTTGATTCCCTTCAAAGTCGATGTCGGCGACGGTAACCTTTTTGCCTTCTTTAATCTGGAAAACGACTTCACGATCGTTCTTGTCACTGCCGCGCAGGAGCTTCACCTCCACGGTTCCGTAACCTTGATCCTTGTATTCCCGCTCGATCCGACGGGCGGCTTCTTTGTTCAAAGCCACATCGTAGGGGCTCCCTTTTCGCAATCCGGTCAGCACTTCGAGATAGCTGTCGGCGTATTTTTTATTCCCGTGGAATTCGACATTCTGCACGATCGGTCGTTCCAGAATGCGAAAAATCACGACGGGACCGATGCTCGTGTCTTCGACCCGAGGTTCCACGCTATAGAACCAGCGGGTGCTGTAGAGTTTTCGAACATCCTCGCGCACCTGACGAGGAGAGAGCGGCTTGCCGGGTTGCGAATTGATCCGCATGAGCAACGCTTTGGGAACGATGGTTTGCAAGCCTTCAAATTTGACTTCGGCGATAATCTCGTCTGTTTCTTCCAGAGGATACCGTCGACGAGGCACGACCACAGGACCACCCGCTCCGGGAGCCGGTCCCATCGAGGGTTGGGCCACGATCGGTTGAGGTTCTGCGCAGGAAAACACCAGAATCGTCACAGCGAACGCCAACCGACAAATCAGTAACCATCGGTTACCGGTCTCACGGGGGGGCAGACTGTTCTCGTTCTGAAATGGGAGTCCAGATGTCATGCAAACGACTTCCTGATCGTTTTCGGCGTGACGAATGTCGATTCAGTGGGTTGAGAGGAGATAAGGCACGACTTCCCCGGGAGCCTCCATGCTCGCCGGGCGAAGACGTTAACTCACCTTCACCGATCGGATAAGGTGTGAACGGGATTGGTAATGGATAAGTGGAATCCCCACAAGAGGAAACTGAGTCGTTTGAGCGTTGGTAAATTAGGGAATTCAGGAAATAATCTCAGTCCCTGACTTCAAGCAATTCTGCCGCTACAATTGGGCGACTGATTGTCATATCTACAATTTCTCGGACTGACCGATGTCCCTCTGGCAACTACTCAAAAACCTCCTGTTCGGCGGAACGGCCGCTTCATCCAACCCCGCCGTTCGTAATACCGAGCATGAACGCCGTCGCGGTCGTCCGCGGCTTCAGCCGCTGAATTACTCGCAGCACTCCCGGAACAGACAGCCCTCCCGGCAGGTTTCCGAAAAACCGTATCTTTACGCTCGCAAAGACACGTACCGTCAAGACGGCTGGTACGACCTGCGGGAGGGAGGCGACGCGGAGTTCCTCCAGCAGGAAGGACTCCCGCTGATCGAATCGCCGGCGGAGCTTGCCGACTGGCTCGATTTGAAACCAGGGCAACTGGCCTGGCTGACCCATTTCTTTTCTCCCGGAAGCCGGGCCGAGTCGGTCGAGCAGTCCCATTATCACTATCACTGGGTTTCCAAACGGAGCGGGGGAGAGCGGCTGATTGAATCTCCCAAACCGATGCTCAAACAGGTGCAGTCTAAAATCCTACAGGGGATTTTGAATCAGGTCCCCGTTCATCGCAGTTGTCACGGCTTCACGCGCGGTCGATCGATTCTTTCCAACGCCGAGCCTCATTGCGGACAACGTCTCCTGTTGAAGTTCGATCTCCAGAACTTTTACCCGTCGGTTTCGCTCAATCGAGTAATCGCGATTTTTCGTTCGCTGGGCTACAACCGGGAAGTGGCGATCTGGCTGGGGCGCCTCACGACTACCGCGATCCCCAGTTCCATTCCTTTTCCCGAGGAAGGCCCGAAGGGCTTGCGGGATTATCTGGCCGACCACCTGCCGCAAGGAGCACCGACCTCTCCGGCGCTCGCGAATCTGTCGGCGTTTTCGCTCGATTTACGTTTGCACGGTCTCGCGAATTCTTTTGGGGCGAATTACACACGGTACGCGGACGACATCACGTTTTCCGGTCCCGAAACGTTGTTGAAAAGTCTGAAAACACTCATTCCGCTGGTCGAAGCGGTGATCCGCGACGAACGTTTCACCGTAAACAAAGCCAAACGCAAGGTGATTCGAAACAATCAGCGTCAAACCGTGTGCGGCGTGGTGGTGAACGAACACCCCAATTATTCACGAAAAGAGTTTGACCGGTTGAAGGCGATGCTGTTCAATTGCATCCGCTTCGGTCCCGATTCCCAGAATCGCGAGGGGCATCCGAATTTCCGCGAGCATTTGTGGGGACGGATCAGTTTCGTCAAGCAGCTCAACCCCGCCCGCGGCGCGAAACTCGAAGCTTTGTGGAATCAGATTTCGTGGTCCTGAACTGACGGTCGAGAGCGAATATGGGGAGTTTTTTTCGCATACTGGCGAAGCCGATCACCCGCTTTATTGTGGGGGTGATCGCGATCCCGCTATTTCGCATGTTCATGCGACGTGTCGTCCGCATGCAACAACTTGATGCTGAACTCGAAAAGGATATGGAACAGTGGTTCCGTGGCTCTCTGGTGTTGCTGGTGGCGACGGCGAATATGGAGATGGCTTTGTTCGGTTGGCTCTATGCTGATTCCAAGCCGATCGCCCCTCCGAAAACTACGATTTCGAAACAAGTCGCGGAGTCTGAGAAAATTCCGTCACAGGAAAGTGAAGAACCCTACCTCACGGGAGAAGAGATTGACGAAAACGGCCAGATGAAAAAGTTCTCTGCGTTGGGAGTCTTTCTGATGGGTTTACGTTTATTGCTGGCGATGAGTGTGATCGAGATGATGCCGGACCAGGAACTCTTTTCCATCATTCATCCCGGTCCCCCCAAACCAAAGTACGACAAATCCAGATCAATCTGGTTCCATATCAAGATCTATACCTGGCCGATGACACGGGGCCTCATTTGCCAACACCTCAATCGTTCGTCACCTGTGTTTGCCATTCTGTGTGCCATCTTTATGGGGTGGGTCGGTTGGTTCTGCTACGGTATGGCGATTGCGCAATACTTGATTATTGGATTGGTCACTTCCAAAGACAAAGCGCTCGATGCGTTGTCTGAATTCGACCGACAGGTCGCGATGCGACGCCGGGAACTGATCGACGAATTCGATTACATCGAAAAAGAGGTCGAGAAAAAGAATCGTCAGGTCACTGACAACGCGACTGAGGAAAACTAACGCCGCAAAATAAAGCCGGATAGGAAAAACTTGCTGACTACGCCTCTCTGGTCGCGATTGCTAGAATAACGCATCAGACTATTCGCATTGAAAACGCCATCCAGAGACTTCCATGTCACTCTCCATGACCCGAATCGACTGCACCCAGGACAACGCCGAACACCTCTTCGCGGAACTCCGCGAAAAGCTGAGCCCACGCGGCGATGTCGTTTCCGAAGCGGGGAAGCAGCGGACGATCGAACTGTTCGGCGAGCCGCTATCTCCGCAGCAGGTTGTGGAAAAAATCTGCCGCGATGTTCAGGAAGGTGGGCTCTCCGCACTGCTCGATTATTCCCACAAACTGGATGGGAGAGAGCTGACGCTGGAAACGATGCGCGTTTCGCAGCAGGAACTGAATGAGGCTCATGCGGCTGCCGATGACGCGTATCTGGCCACGATCCGACGGATTCGTGAAAATATCATCGAGTTTCAAAGTGCGATTCTTCCCGAGAATGTGCATCAGGTACGCGAAGCGGGAGAGGCGGTCGTTGATTTGCGTCAGCGATATCTCCCCCTGAAACGAATCGGCATCTGCGTTCCGGGTGGCGCTGCGGCATATCCATCGACGTTGTTGATGACAGCCGTCCCGGCCCAGACTGCCGGCGTTGCCGAAATTGTGGTTGTCGTCCCTCCGACGGAATTTGGCGGCTATAACACCGATTTGCTGGCCGCCTGTAAAGAGATCGGTGTCACCGAAATTTATCGCGTCGGCGGCGCTCAGGCCGTCGCGGCTCTGGCGTATGGCGTCGAAGGAATGGAGCGGGTCGACAAGATCGTCGGTCCCGGCAATCTGTTTGTGGCGTTGGCCAAAAAATACGTCTTTGGCGAGGTTGATATCGACAGTATTGCTGGCCCGAGCGAAGTGATCGTGTTGGCGGACGAAACGGCGAATCCCGAGTACGTGGCTGCCGATTTGATTTCCCAGGCCGAACACAGTCCCGGATCGGGGGTGCTCATTACCTGGCATGCTCCGCTGATCGACGCGGTTCAAACCGCTCTCGAATCACAACTCCAGAAACTGGAGCGGGGCGATCTCGCCCGCCGGGCGCTCGAAGATTACGGAGCGTTGATTCTGGCTCGCGACGAAGAAGAAGCCGCGCGTCTCACGGATTTACTCGCTCCCGAGCATCTGCACATTTCGATGGACGATGCGGAATCGATGCTGGCGAAGGTTCAAAACGCCGGCGCGATCTTCATGGGGCATTTCACGCCGGTCGCGTTGGGAGACTATCTGGCCGGCCCGTCTCACGTGTTGCCGACGGGAGGGACGGCTCGGTTCGCGAACGGTCTCAGTTCGATCGATTTTCTCAAACGATCCTCCATCATCGGCTACAACCGGGCCGCACTGGCAAAGGCCGATCACGATCTCAAGCTGATGACCGATAAGGAAGGCCTGACCGCGCATTATTCCAGTGCATCGATTCGTCTGGAATCCTGAAAATCAAATCAGGATTTGAGATCGGCGATCGCCTGGTCGACGGAATCGTAGAGGGACCAGAGTTGGTCGAGATGCGTAATTTCGATCACTTCTTTGCAGTAAGGGGTCAATCCGCTGAGGACGAACTTTCCGCCTTCACGCGCCTGCAGCCGATTCCAGGAGCGGAAAATCAACTCGATGAACGACGATCCGAAGAATTTGGTATGAGAGAGATCGAGCACAACCAGTGGCGGATCCGCTTCATCGACGGCCTTAAGAATCAACTTACGCAGATCGCTTAATACGGCTTCATCGAGGTTCTCGTATTCCTCGCCCAACTGTATGACAGTCACATCATCCTGTTGATAAACACGCGGTGAAGTGATTTCAGTCATGATAATTCTCGGTCGATTCTCAATACTGGCTCGAAAAAGGTCCTTACCTATCTTACGAATTATCAAACGGACACTGCAAGATCGGGGCCGAATGTGCCGCCTGTTTTTTCAAGGTTCTTGACTTACTGCACTTACTGCAGAGTGACGGGAACTTCCATCATCTGATCCTGTCGCAAGATGGTCAGTACAATTTCGTCTCCCGCCTGATAGCGGGAGAGAATCTGGTTCACTTTGTCGGGGGCATCGATGACTTCCCCCTCAATTCCCAGGATAATATCCCCGCTGACCATCTGATACCATTGCGTCAACGCCGCCCCGCGAAGTCCGGCCCGATCTGCGGGACCGTCGGGAAACACCGCCATGATTCTGACTCCCAACTCGCGGCTCTCTCCTGTTTGGACATCGGTCACGATCGCGAGGTTCTCCTCCAATTTGATCCCCAGGTTCGGAAGCGTACGCAACGGATTACGGGACATTCGTTCGATTGCATTGCGGACGGTATCGACGGGAATCGCAAAACCGAATCCGGCGGGAGCCTCAATAATTGCGGTATTAATACCGATGAGCCTCCCCGCACTGTCGAGGAGTGGGCCTCCCGAGTTTCCCGGATTGATGGAGGCGTCGGTTTGAATTGCGTGCCGGATTTGCGATCCATCCTGCAGCGGCAGAAATTGATCGAGCCCGCTGATCACTCCTTTGGTCAGCGTCAGATTGAGCCCCAGCGGATATCCCAATGCCACAACCGTTTGGCCGACCTTCAGATTGGAAGACTCTCCTACGGGAATCGGCAATAGTTTTTCGGGAGGGGCGTCGATCTTGAGTACAGCCAGATCCTCTTCAGGGGAGACTCCGACGACGTTCGCATCGTAGACTGACTCATCCGCCAGTTGCACGCTCGCACCATCCGCCCCTTGAATGACGTGAAAGTTGGTGATGATGTGACCGTTCTGATCCCAGATAAAACCGGTCCCGATACCGGACGGTCTTTCTCCGACCGATAGTTGAAATCCACGACGGGCTTTGAGCGTATATTTGCGGGTCTGGATGAAGACGGTCGACTTCTTCAGGTTTTCGAATAATTCAACTGTCGCTTCCTCGTCGGCGCCGAGTTCTCCACGCGGAGTGACCGTTCGCGGCTGAAGCGGACCTTCCAGCGCGCCTTGGTGATCCATATTTTGAAAGAGCAGTACGCCGACCAGAATAAGTAAAATCATCACCAGCACCGTCTGTGTGGATGATGTCGTTGATTTCGTGTCAATCTGGGGGTCGAGTTGCGGTTCCGGGAGGCGACTCATCGATTCTCTTCTCTCGCAGGGTTCACATAGACTTCTTCAGTCTACTCACCTGATCACCCTGGGACAAATCCAGTCTCTACAGTCCCGACCCCGGAATCCTTCATTTTCCCAACGCAACGCCAGGATCGGGTATTCCGCATCTATCGCGTCTGTTATGATAGGATTCGCAAAAAATTGGAGTTCGAACGATGAATCAACCTTCTCCTAACTCGGAATCGGTCACACGCCGCGATTTTCTGCGCGTCGGCGGGATCGGTATGGTGGGGCTCAAGCTGGCCGAAAAGGCCAGGGCCATGCATCCCACCCATAAACCGCGAAATTGCATACTCATCCAATTGGCGGGAGGTCCGAGCCAGTTGGAAACGTTCGATCCCAAGCCCGAAGCTCCCCGGGAAATCCGCGGACCGCTTCGACCCATCCAAACGTCGATTCCCACCGTCTCGATCAGCGAATCGCTCCCCCGCATCGCCGAACGTCTGCATCAGATGACGCTCATCCGCAGCCTGCATCATCGGGAAGCTCCGATTCACGAAACGGGTCTGCAATTACTACAGACAGGACGTTTAGCGCGGAGGGATGTCAGATATCCTTCCTTTGGTTCAGTCATCAAAAGAATTTTCGGCGAGGAGGGGGAAAGCTTCGCCGTACTTCCCGGCCACTTGCAAGGGACCGGAGTCAACACGTGGCGTGGGCAGGGGGCCGGTTTCCTGGGAGAGGAATTCGAGCCGATCGTTCCGACCGATCTTCCTGAAGAACGCGAACAAATTCGCGCCATCTACGGCAATCATCGTTCCGGTCAACTCCTGTTGCAGGCGCGGCAACTGATCGAACGGGGGACGCGCGTGGTGGTCGTGAACCTGTACGATCAACTCCAGGGAGAAATTTCCTGGGACGCACACGGTCAACCTCCTCATTCTCCGACCACAATGCGTGACATTGTGGAAAAGGTCTGCCCGCAATTCGATCAGGCGTTCGCCGCGTTGATCGACGACCTGCAGCAACGCGGATTATTCGATCAGACGGTGGTCCTCGCCTGTGGCGAAATGGGCCGTTCCCCACGACTCAATCCGTTCGGCGGCCGCGATCATTGGACGCGCGCCTTTTCCTGCCTCGTGGCGGGTGACGGCATCCCACGGGGACAGGTGGTCGGCGCGACTGACGCCACCGCGTCCGAAGTCATCGATCGCCCCGTCGAGCTTCCCGAGCTGACCGCTTCACTCTACCACCTGCTCGGCGTTCCTCAGAATACGCTTCTGGCTCTCGATGATGACCATGAAGTCCCCTTGATAGAAGCGGATCCGATGCGGGAACTGGTCGGCGACTTCTCGCGACGAGCATAATCGAAGTTCATCGCTTCAATCATTCTGCTGCTGACGCAGAACTTCTGGCCACCACTTCGGCAGCGGAGCCGTGACTTTGACGTCGTCGTAGCGAATCGGATGCTGAAACGTTAACTCGCGAGCATGCAAAAGTATCCGGTCCTGGTCTCCATAGGAATCGCCGCCGTATAATTCATCACCGACAACCGGATAACCTCGCGAGGCGAACTGCCAGCGAATCTGGTGCATGCGACCGGTAATCAACTCCACGCGAACAAGGAAATAGGAGGCGGTCTCTTGTTCGATGATTTCGTACTGAAGCCTTGCTTCCTTCGCTGTCGGTTCCTCTGGTGACGCGGCGACCGCTCGCGCTTCGGTAGCGTGCTTCTTGATCCAGTCGTGCAGCATTCCCTGAGATTGTTCGGGACGTTTGGAAAGAGCGGCCCAGTAAACTTTGCCGACTGTTCGTTCCCGAAACTGTTCGGACAACCGGGCGGCACATTTGGAATTGCGAGAGAAGACAATCGCCCCGGAGACCGGTTTATCGAGACGGTGGGGGATACCGAGATAAACATTTCCCGGTTTTTCGTACTTCTCTTTTAGATAGGTTTTTACCCATTCGACCAGCGAATCGCCGCCTCCGCGCGGAGTCTCGGTTGGGAGCCCGGCCGGTTTGTTGACGACCAGAATCGGGCCGTCTTCCAGCAGAATGGAAAGCTGGTCGCCCGCGTCGCTCAAATCATATCCAGTTTGCGGTGACGACGTTGAGGCGGAGCGGAACATTTGGCACAGACACCGTGAGCTTCGAGGCGGTGGTGTGAGAGTCGGAAGCCGTGCTCGGCCGCAATCTGCTCCACCACTTCCCGAACGGAGTCGTTCGAGAACTCAATCAGGTCTCCGCATTTCTCGCAGATGAAGTGATCGTGCTGGGCGTAGCCGTAATCGTGTTCGTAGACGTCGCGATCGTTCTGACGTGCGACTTTGCGAATCATGCCGGCCTCTTCGAGCAAGCTCAGGACTCGATAAACCGTCGATCGACTGACGCTTCGTCCGTCTTTACGTCGGGAGACCCGTTCGATCACGGTGTCGGCATCGAAGTGTTCGTGGTCGGCAAATACCTCTTCGACAAAAATCATCCGTTCGCGAGTCAGTCGCTTGCCGCGCGTGGCCAGATATTCCTGAAATTTTTCGATCGGACTGATGGCAACATCAACGGAACTGACTTCTTTCACAACAAACTCCAATTGCTCTCGGGGGCAGTGCCCCCTCCATCTTTAATGATGGAGATCGTGGTCTACTCGGTTTCGATTTCTTTCAGCAGATTCCAGAGAGCCGATTCCAGTTTTTCCGGAGTTTCGTACACGCCGGATTTAATATCTTCCTTGATGCGATCGAGACGGGCCTGATGCAGGTCGGATGCCTGATCCAACTCCTCCATCATGCGAGCCGCCTGCGAAATCTCGACATCGTCCTTCGGAGCAACCGCATCGGAGGCGGCGGCGTCCTGAATGGAGCCGGCCTGCTGAGTCGGCTGGATCGGTGTCGATGGGCGAATCGGGCTGGGGCCGTTCACATCCATGTCTGGTTCCCTCAAAGTCTTAACTGGTAGTCACTTATTATACGAAGACCTCCAACAGTAGCAAAATATGCCGGTTTGGATCAACCTCCGTTTTCGAGTTTTGTCGGGCAATCATTAGCAGGACGATCCCCGTAACTTTCATTACAGAAACGATTTACCTGTTTTCGGTCTCAACGATAGGCATATGGGTGCGACTCTTGCATCTCGACCGATTTTAGGTCGGCAGACATGGCATCTCTGACGGCATCGAGGGCCTGTTGTGTTTCGTCTGCCGAGATATCGAGGTGCGTGCAGGCCCGGATTCGCTGATTTCCCATCGCGAGAACTTTCACGCCTCTCGACAGTAAAGCCATTACCAGTTGCTCCGCAGTCCCGGCGTCTTCTTCGACATCAAAGAAGACGAGATTCGATTCCACGCTATCCGGGTCGATGGAGAGACCGTCGATTTTTTGTATTCCCTCCGCGAGTAATGTGGCGTGACGGTGATCGTCGGCGAGTCGTTCGAGGTGATGATCGAGGGCGTAAATCGCCGCCGCGGCGGCAATCCCCGCCTGACGGAGAGAACCTCCCAGGATCTTTCGTCCACGTCGGGCGCGGTCGATTTCGTCTTGAGATCCCACGAGCACCGAACCGAAGGGACATCCGAGCCCTTTCGAAAAACAGATCGAAATGGTGTCGATGAATTCGACCAGTTCCGCCGGCTGATAGTTGCCCGCGGTACACGCATTAAAGAACCGGGCTCCGTCAACGTGTGTCTTCAAGCCGCGTTCCCGCGCCCAGTTAGAGACGTTCCGAAACTGCTCCAACGGCCAGACGCGACCGCCCCCTTTGTTGGTGGTGTTCTCGAAGCAGAGCAGACGCGTCATCGGGAAGTGTTGATCGACGGGATGCAGCACCGACTCGACATCAGCCACCTCGAACATCCCTCCCGATCCGCCGAACATGCGACAGGTCACGCCGTGGATGACCGCCGGAGCCCCTCCCTCGTAATTGGCGATGTGACCGTCTTTGTGGATCAGTAATTCGTCCCCGGCGCGACAATGCGCCCAAACCCCCAACTGGTTCGACTGCGTTCCCGTGCAGGCGAAGACGGCCGCTTCCTTACCGAGGAGTTCGGCCATTCGCCGTTCGAGTTCATTGACGGTGGGGTCTTCTCCCCACATATCGTCGCCGACTTCGGCGGCAGCCATCGCCTGCCGCATTCCTGCGGTCGGTTTGGTGACGGTATCGCTTCGCAGGTCGATCATGTGACTCATGACGGGTTTTCCTCAGGAAACTAATCCGCGAGCGACGGATGATTGGTTATTTGCGGATTATAGTTTGTTCGCGGTCAGGACCGACGGAGACAATATCGACCGGCACTTCGAGTATTTCGCCCAACGTTTCCACGTACTGGCGGGCGTTTTCGGGAAGCTGGTCGTAACGGGTCATTTTTGTGGTATCGGTCATCCAGCCGGGGACGGTTCGATAGATTGGCTTGGCGATCGCGAGATCGTCGAGGTGACTGGGGAAATCGGTCGTCCGTTCTCCATTGATCTCGTACGCTTCACAAATCTGCAATTCCTCCAGACCGTCAAGCACATCGAGCAACGCCACCGCGACGGCATCCACGCCGCTGATGCGGGCCGAATAGCCCGCCGCGACAGCATCAAACCAGCCGCAGCGTCGCGGACGACCTGTGACGGTCCCGTATTCGTTCCCGGTATCGCGAATGTGTTGGCCGATTTCGTTATCGAGTTCGGTCGGGAAAGGGCCGCCGCCGACGCGGGTTGTGTACGCTTTGACGACGCCGATCATCCGGTCGATATGTTTTTCGGGAACGCCGCTGCCGTTGTGAATTCCGCAGCCGGAACTGTTGGAAGAGGTGACGAACGGAAACGTTCCGTGGTCGATATCGAGCAGGCTTCCCTGAGCCCCCTCGAACAACAGTTTCTTCCCTTCCCGCAGGGAGCGATGCAGGAACGCCGTCGTATCGGCGACGTGCGGCTTCAGCTTCTCCGCGTAGCCGAGATATTCTTCTTCGATTGCTTTCGCGTTGAACGGTTCAAAGTCTGGATCGAGCGCCCCGATCACCCGGTTCTTGAACTCCACGATCGATGCCAGTTTGTCGCTGAAAGTGTCGCGATACAGATCGCCGATCCGGATCGCATGCGAACGACCGTATTTCTCGCGGTAACAGGTGCCGATGCCGCGCATCGTCGTGCCGATGGCGTCTTCCTTGAGACTCTCTTCGAGGACCTTTTCCTCGGCGAGGTGATAAGGCATGATCACGTGAGCCCGGTCGCTGATCAGTAACTGGTTATTCAACTCACCTTTCTGGGAGATAATCTGATCGAGTTCTTTCAGCAGGGCCTGCGGATTAATTACGACGCCCCCCGCGATCACCGAGGTAATTCCTTCATGTAGAATCCCGGCGGGTAACAGAGAGAGCTTGTAGGTCTTGCCGTCGAATTTGACGGTATGACCGGCGTTATTCCCGCCCAGATAGCGGACGACGATATCGTGCTGATCGGTCAACAGGTCGACCACTTTTCCTTTGGCCTCGTCACCCCATTGCAGACCGATGACGGCAGTAGCGCTCACGTTGGAAATCCTGATGTGTTAAGTCTTTGTGATCGCGGCCTTGCGGCACGCGGCGAAACGCGGCGGAACGCCGGACCTCGGCAAGCCGCGCAAACCACCAATGTAGCAGTTTGAGAGACCAAAAGGGAGTCTCGACCCCCTGCTGAGACGGCTTTGCCGGGAGAATTCTGACCCCAATATCGGCTCATTTTTTGCTTTCTCTGTTTGTCAAAAGCTGGATTGTCTGATTGCTGAACCCCGAGGGTTCTCAAAGATGAGCTTTTTGAAAGATCCCATCTTTGAATCATTGAGATCTTTGAACGAAACCCGATGGTTTTGACCAGTTTTTACTCCCCTAATGGAAAAGTTGTTTTTGGGGACGTGTTTGAGATTGGCCGGTTGTACTTCCTTTGCAGTCAAATGTGAAAACATACTCGGGTTTAGCAACTGGAGATTAAGCGACAGATGCTTGCCGTAGGTTGAAATAACGTAGCCTATCCCCAAAATTTGTTCTTAACACCGCCCACCAAAGATCAAACTCTCCCTACCTATACCGACTTTGTTGTCAGACATTTTCAAACAGATTTTAGAGGGCAGGGGGCTCCCTGCCGTCTCCTCAAAACTCAAAACTTCCACTGCTCTTGTCTCGCAACCCTGCGCAACAGACAATAATTCCACCTGACGTCCACCTTCCTCCACGACAAGGATTACACCGTGGCGACTTCGACAACTCAACCTGAAACCACGACCAACGAAACCGTAACGACTCCCCCGCGTAAACCCCGACTCTGGGGACGGAGCATGATCATCATTCGCAGAACGCACCTCTACGCGGGTTTGTTTCTGTTGCCGTGGGTGTTGCTGTACGGTGTCACGGGCGCGATGTTCAACCATCAGGAACTGTTTCCCAACGGGCAATTTGAATCGCTCGATGCGTCGTTGCTCGCCGATTCTCCGATGACCGATTTTCCGACACCAGCAGCGCTCGCAGAGCAGGTGGTCACAGAACTGCAAGCCGCCTCACCCAGGGTGA
Source organism: Planctomycetaceae bacterium (assembly GCA_014762625.1). GTDB lineage: Bacteria > Planctomycetota > Planctomycetia > Planctomycetales > Planctomycetaceae > JABURQ01. The sequence continues at coordinate 19,983 of JABURQ010000038.1, forward strand.
CCATCGAATTGGCCGACAATCACGGGGCGGAGTTCACCGGCGACGTGATGTTCGAAGTGAAAGAGAGGGGGACTCAACACATTGTCAAAATCGATCCGATCTCGCACCATTCGCAATTGGTGATCCGACCGGAAAATCCGCATCAGCCGCAGAACGTCCCCGATGTCGCCCGCAACATTCAACTGAATCCCGACCCGCACGACGCAGCTCAACAGTCAGCCGGTCTCCTACTGACACAGACAGGGATCGAAACCCAGCATCTCCCCAAACCGCTCGGCTGGACGAAGCTTAACTTCCTCGCTCATGTGGACGGCGAGGCGGCACGAATCACCTATGTCCTCAAAGACGGTCACATCGACGCCACGCAGTACGACGGGCATCACGGCATGGGGTTACGTCAACTCTTTCTGCGTTTGCACACGACTCACGGTCAGTCCCCTCACTGGAACGGCCGCGTCTTCTGGACATTCGCCGTCGATGCGATGGCCATCGCGATGGTGGTGTGGGGCTTCTCGGGGATTCTGATGTGGTGGCAGATCAAACGGACGCGTCTCATCGGCAGCCTGGTGATTGGAGCCAGTATCCTGACCGCCGTGGCGATGTACGTTTCGATGTTCGATTTTTACGCAACGACGAAACTATAGCTCATCTCCCCCTTACTCTCGGCGAAGTTGGTGCAGGCAGCCGCTGGGTCTTAGAGATTCAGTTACGATGCTTCTCAGACACACCATACCCCTGAAGAATCTCATCTAGACCTTCTTGTTGCTCTTCTGTCACCTCAAGAATTCCTCGCCCAAGAAAAGGCAGAAGTCGGTTTGCGTATAAGTGCAACTCGATGAAATTGTTTTTAGCGGGGTCACCTATCTTTCGCCATTCATATTTTGTGATCGACTCCCAGTCGAGTAATCGAAATGACAGCCAAAGACCTCTCTCCCGAATCTGAGTTCTAAAGAAAAACAGAAAGAGAAAATTGCCACTCAAACATAACGCAATAACCATTTCTGGATATGACATTAAAGGCCGAAAAATATTCTTGTCGTAAAGAATTCCCAGGGGCGGTGGCGATTCGACATTCCGCCCCACAATAACCAAGATTATCCAGAAGGCAGAGATCATAAGATGTATGGAGTTAAGACGAGAGCGGCCCAGATCGATAAGTAATCGTCCTGAATATTTTTGACAAATAACAATCGTTATCCAAGTCAAGACGTGAAGTACCAACACGACAGACACGAAGCAGTGATAGAGTTGCCTGATCGTCAGTGAGAAGATGGCCTCTAAGGCCAATGAGAAGATGAGGCTGATAGAGGACAATCCAGCGGATGTTCCAAGAAAGAGTAAGACTGTTGCTCCGAAACCGAAAATCCGCTGGTTTGAGGAAGGCTGCGGATTCAGGTTGATTTCAACTTTCTGCATTCTTAACTCTCCTCATTCACCCATCGCAGATACTCCTCATTCCCCGCAGTGATCGGCCATGAGGTCACACACGGGCAGTCGTAGGAATGGACGTCGCTCAACGTTGCAATGGCGTCCGTAAGTTTCTCGCCAGACGTTTTGGCGATCATGACAACCTCGGCGTCGTTACAGACTTTCCCTTCCCAGCGATAGAGAGACCTCACGCCGTCAATCAAGTTCGCGCAGGCGATCAGCTTTTGCTCTAACAACAGACCGGCGACCTGCTCGGCTTCTTCCTGATTCGGGAACGTAGAGTAGAGGACGTGTGTGTTAGACAATTTATTCCTCCAACTCCTGCAACGGACAACCAAATGAAAGTACAACTATGATTCGAGTTTCAATGAGGAACTCAGTTCACGCTGCTATCACCCGATCAGTTAAACAAGAGCATTTGTGAGTTGAGCTTGGCTTTTGATTTTCCCTGGTTCACAAGCTCAACAAGTTCCTCAAAACGTCCTTTTCGTCGAGCCAATTGTTCGAGAGACAGCCGCCTCAAAACATCAATTGTAATGGGGCGTTTTGAATCAGAAAAAATGAGTGAACTCAGAAAAGTAGTGGCTTCCTCACTCGACAGTAAATCGTGGATCAACTCCGCTTCCTCCTGAGAGTGGCAACCAACACAGTAGCATGTGTCATCAACCATCACAGGGCGTTTCTTGACAGGGGGGACAACAACGAACGAAATCGACTTGTATAAACCGGAGACAGCAACTTTCCAGGGGGCAAAAGAATAGGGGCCTATCCCGAAAACAGAAAATCGGGGGCGTTTTTTGTAGATGGAACTTTTTCTACCATCCAGGACAGTCTGATGGCGGACCAAATACTCCCAAGTCTTGGGCGCATTCTCTTTGATCTCCAGAGTTTCATCTCCAATCTTACGCTGTGTGAGTAACACTTTTTTTCGGACTTTGGTGCGACCGTTACCAAGATCAGAAGACTTGAGAAGGGGATAGAGATATTTCTGCTCGATGTCGATAGTCTCACCGTAGCCGTTGATCAACTCGTCTCCATCACAGTTAAACTCCATGACTTTCGCGGCATCGTGCTTGACCCCTGACCGCCAGGTATACACAGAATCTCCATCCAGATATTGATGGTCGCGATAGGCGTCAATATCCGAAACCAAATCTCCATCAACAAATCCAAACCTCGAAGAGTCCAATTTGAGATCCAGATCAGCATAGACCTCGGAAGAAGGCTCGCACGCCTTCGCACTTCTCACAAAAAACAGGCAGGCGTCGACGGAAACATTAAATTCCTGCTTCGCATCAATGCGAAATAGTTTAGCGTCATTGAGCCCGTGTTGAGTTTTCCAAAAATACTTCAAAACCTTTCGGGCAGTCATTGTTTTGCAGAGCATTGCCATCGCGGCATTGTCTGGGAGTGATTCGATCAGTCGAATCAACATCCACTCCGCAATGTCGAAATTTGATTTTCCTGTCTGCGCATCAAAACCGCGTAGACCCATCGCGTTTGATTTCTTGGGCAGGTTCTGGCTACCAAGTTGCCCTAATTCGGAATTTGTGACCCAAGGAGGATTTCCGATGAGTAGTAACTTTTTGCCTTTGTGGGTAGTAAGATTCCCGCACCAATCCTCACTGAAAAAATCGCGGTGAAGAATTGTTGCCTTGAATCTCTTCAGCTTCTTACAAGACTCTTTGACGTATTGCTTATTGATTTCATATCCGAAATATTCAAGCTGTTCGCCCCAGTATTCAGCAGCGGATTGAATGAATGTGCCTAATCCACAGGTAGGTTCGATGACGACCTCTGGTTTTCCAAAAAGTTCATCAACCAGAGCAACCACCCTCGATGCCAAACTCTCCGGGGTTTGAAAGTCACCGAATTCTTTTTTCGCACTCATCTAACCAATCGCTCCTTCGATTTCACCAGTCGATCGTATCGGGGTCCGTAATGAAACGACTTGCGAATGCATCGTGTTTTTTTCGCTCTTTTTCTCGATACCGTTGGTACTCGCTTAAGAAACCAAGATAAAAATCGCGTTTTGTCTGTTTTATGTCGACAGACAATTCTCCAGTTTTCTGAATAACCCCATAACCTTGAGCTTCAATTGACAAACATTCCCACTTGATATGCTCTATGGCTACTAGATCAGACTCTTCCAGGATCTTGATTGATCCTGCTTCCAATCGGTAGTCAACGAAAACGAAACTTAGATCATTTCGCTCTTCAAACACCCACTTGTGCATCTTTTTGATCGAAATCATGTTGGGTGAATAGTTTGATTTTTCAACGTTGTTGCTCTTCACATTGACTGCGTGATTGTCGGACAACATGAAATCGCCCACTGATTTTCGAGAGGTGGTATCCTTTCCGAATTTTTTGGCAATTATATTTTCAATTTCTTCATAAGCGTCCATTGTATCCTTTCTCGAAAATATACGCTCGTACATTTTCTGCAGAATTATCAAAAAACACAACAAAAAGGTAAACGATTGAGATTAAAAAATGTCCGGAGTCCAAATCAGCCCTCCAACTCCTGCAGTCGCGTCCAGACCATCTCCATCAGTAACTCTAGTCCCGCACCCGTCATCGCGGAGATCAAATGGACCGGTTTGCCGATTTCCTCTTGTAACAACTCCTTGGCGGGTTCGGCGTCGGGAAGCTCGCATTTGCTGATGCAGATGATTTCCGGACGGTCGACCAGTTCCGGCTTGTAGAGTTTCAGTTCCTCTCGAATCGCCAGATAATTCTCGACCGGATTCGTCTGATCCATCGGCATCGGTTCGACCAGATGAATCAGCACCTTCGTCCGCTCGACGTGTCGTAGAAATTCGTGACCGAGACCGACACCTTCCGCCGCACCTTCGATCAATCCCGGGATATCGGCCATCACAAACTGTCGGCGATAATCGAGTTGGACCATGCCGAGGTTGGGATACTTAGTAGTAAACGGGTAATCGGCGATTTCGGGCTCGGCGCGGGATAAGCGTTTGAGCAGCGTCGATTTGCCGGCGTTCGGTTTCCCGAGCAGTCCCACATCGGCGATCACTTTCAATTCCAGGAGGATGTTCCGTTTCTCTCCTGATTCCCCCCGTTCGAATTCGCGCGGGGCGCGATGCGTGGCGGTGGCGAAGTGCTTGTTCCCTTTTCCGCCCCGTCCCCCTTTCGCGACTTCGACCGTTTCGCCGACGTGCTGAAGGTCGCGGAGAATAAAACCGGTTTCGTCATCGCGGACAATCGTTCCGGGAGGCACGTCGATATACGCGTCTTTGCCACTCTTGCCGGTGCGGAGATCGCCTTCGCCGTGGCGTCCGCGATCGGCTTTCCAGTGTTTGTGGCCGGCGACGTGAGCCAGATTATCCACATTCGCCGCGGCGCGAACGATGATACTGCCGCCGCGTCCGCCGTCACCGCCACTCGGACCGCCGCGCGGAACGTGGGGTTCCCGGCGAAACGCGCAACAACCGTCTCCTCCGTTTCCGGATTCGCAATACAGGATCACGCGATCGACAAACATGGCAACTTTCAGAGAACGGTGTGTGTGAGGCCGATCTCTATTATGCGGCCTTTTGCTCCGGCGTCACCCGTGCGGGGCGTTTTCGTAGAAAAATGCCCGTGAGAAACAGCAACATCGTCCCGAATCCGCACGATTGTCCAAACCAGTCGCCGTGTTTCAGGTAGAAGCTTTCGCGCGGATCGAGGGGGACTTCGTGAACGAGCATCGCGTTCAACCCTTTGCGGAGGTGGCCCGATTCGTCGCGGAAGGTGTCGTATTCGGTTTGATCGTCGTCCACTCCCTCGAAGACTTCCGGTTCGAGAATTGCTCCATCGCCGTCGATGAACGCCGAAATTCCGGTATTGACGGCTCGCGCGATGGGCGTGCGACATTCGACCGCTCGGAAGGTGGCCGTGATGAGGTGCTGATCCAGTTCGCTGGAACCGTGGAACCAACCGTCGTTGGTGAGATTCACGAGACAATCGACCGTTTCTCCATCCGGTCCGGATTGGGCCGCCGCTCGCACGACTCGCGGCACAGTGTCTTCAAAACAGATCACCGGAGCGAAGGTCCATTCCCGACCGGTCGCCAGATCCTGATATTTGAAGGAGCGGAAACTATCTCCTTTGTCGATGCCAAAATCTCCCGAGAAGGGGGTTAACGAATGCAGACCGGGGAGCGTCTCTTTGAGGGGAATGTATTCGCCGAAGATGACGCGGTGCACTTTGTCGTAGCGTCCCGAGTAGCCGAGCTGCGGGTGCAGGAAGGCGGCGGAATTGTAGGTTTTCACCCCCTCGGGGGTCGCGTAGCGTGTCTGAACGCCGATCATCATGCCCGCGTTCGCCATTTGCGAGCGGGTCGTCAGGATGTCCTGGGCCCAGTTATCATTCCAGAATTTCAGCCAGTCTGCCTCGTGCATGCGGGCTTCCGTTGGGGCAACCTCCAGCAATTGCTCGTCGGTCATGCCCGGTTCTTTGTCAGCCAAAGGCTCGGGGAACATTGTTTCCGGCCAGACGATCAGGTCGGGATGATGCTCGATCGACATATGCGTCAGTGCGTCATGAGTGCGGAAGATGTTTGGTTTCTCATTGGGATCGTGTTTCAGTGACGAGGTGAAGTTCCCCTGGATCAACGCCACTCGAGGACCCGGTTTGAATTCCGCCGCACTGCGGCGCTGGTAGCCGTATCCGAGAACCGCCGCGAAGATCACCAGGAACCCGGCGACATGGAGCAGGGGGCGTCTGGTTTCGGTGACGGTCCCGCGTTCGAGGCGGGTATCCATCAACAGAGAGCATTTATCGAAGACGGAGACGGGAATCAGCGAAGCGATGACTGCCGAGCTGAGCACCAACAGGGCGGAGACTCCATACACGCCGACGAGATCGCTGATCTGGATGATTTCCAGCCAGCGGTATTGTGTGTGTCCCAAGTAGTACCAGGAAAAGCCGGTGAGCAGATGAGCGCGGAAATACTCCAGGCCGATCCAGACCAGGGGAGCGGCGAGGGTCAACGGAACGCTCCAACGATGTAGGGCGGTCCGACAACAGAAAACAAACACCGGCACATACAAGGAGACATAAAACGCCAACGCGAACCAGGCGGGATACATCGCCGCGTCTCCCAATCGCATCCATTGCAGCATGCCGAGCCAGCCCAGAAAACTGGTTGCCCAGATGACGCGATAGAATCCCTCGGTTCGCATTTCGAGACGAACCAGCATCAACAATGGAACGAGCGCCACCCAGCCGAGGGCCCCCCAATCGAGCGGTGTGAAACTCGCCCATAACAGGAGAGTCGATAATCCCGCACAGATCCAGGTTCCCCGAGCCGAAGGGCGATTGGTTTTCGCCCGCGCGAGAATATCCTGAACGGTCGGTTCGAGATTCTTCCGCATCTTCTTCCGGGATGAAGAAGTTTGTTCTACGGATTCGGCGGGGTGTGAGTCGGTCATCAGATCCGTCGTCATCGAGGTTTCTCCTTCCGTGGAGACATCGTCGGGGTCAAGGCTCGGTTCACAAGGCGGGGATCAGGACATCAACCATTTCACCGACGGGCCATTCGCGATCGCCCGCCGGGAACAGAATCCAGCAATCGGCTTGCGTGGGGGCGAACAGATCGGATGATCCTTTCCAATCCACCGGCTCCACACTCAAACCGTCCGGATGTGAAACGAATTGTGAGGGATAATAGGTCGGACGGCCTCCCGCCGCAACATGGGCTTTGCCGAGACGCAGCTTCCTCAAGACGGGGAGGGGATGTGATTGCCCGAGAAATTGACGGATCGCCGTGCGAACAAAGACTTCGAAACAGAGCATGCTGCTGACCGGATTTCCGGGCAACCCGAAGACGTAAGTCTTTTTACCGTCTGGCTTTTCCTGAACGCCAAACCAGAGAGGCTTGCCCGGTTTCACGCGGACTTTGTGAAAGATTTCGCGCACTCCGCACTCTTTGAGAACTTGCGGCACGAGATCTTTTTCTCCCGCCGAGACACCTCCCGAGAGCAGCAAAAAATCTCCTGTGAGGGCGGCTGCGATCTTTTCCCGTAAATCGTCCAGGCGATCTCGCCCGATACCAAGATTGTTGGGGATCGCTCCCGCGGATGCGACTTGTGACTCCAGCATCGGAGCGTTGGAATTCCGTATCTGTCCGGGGCCGAGCGATTCGCCGGCGGGAACCAGTTCATCGCCGGTTGCTAGAATCGAAACAAATGGCCGCCGCGAAACAGAGATGTCCGCGCGTCCATATTCCGCAAGCAGGGCAATCTCGGCGGGACGAATCACCGTTCCGGCAGAGATTAAGGTCTGGCCTTCCCGAAGGATGGCTCCGGCACGAATCAGATTGGTTTCGGGACTGATCCCCGAGGTTTGTAGTTCGACCCGTTGTTTTTCAGCCACGGGTTGCGACTTCTCCACCGGGATGACGGCATCCGCACCGTTAGGGAGGGGAGCTCCGGTCATGATCTGAACCGTCTCTCCTTCCGCGATCTCGTGACGACCGACTTCTCCCGCGGAGACCATTTCCAGAACGTCGAGCGTGACGACATCTGACGTCAAATCTTGAGTTCGGACGGCGTATCCATCCATCAGAGATTTGTCAAACAGAGGAGAGGACTGGTGACTGACGAAATCTTCGCGGAGTGTCCGCCCCAAAGCCTGAGGCAAATTGCAGGACTCTAACGAAGTCGGAGAAATGTGATCGAGAAGGAGCGATTGTGCTTCCTCGACACTGATTAATGACGCCATGATTCAAAAAACCGGATGCAGAGACATGAATCGATCAGGAGAATTTTACACGATTCAAACGCAGCCGGGGAGGGTGTTCCGGAACATCATTCTCCGAAACCGCCTGATTTCAGGGCCTCGATGATTTCGGCCCAGCGCGAAGTATCTTCGCCGTCTTGAATCACGGAAGCTTCCTCGTCATTCTCATTCTCAGGTTTTTCAGTGGCAGCAACCGGTTGTTCAGACGGCACAGGTGGTTGAGGCTGCGTCACCGGTTGTTGAGTCGCGGGTTGAGCGAATTCTTCCGGCGTCTCGCGATTCCCCTTCTGGATGATTGTCGAATCGGAAGGATAGATTCCCGAATCTTCGTATTGTCGCAGGGAACCATCGAGATCCTGTTCGCTCCAGGGGATCTGGATGATATCGGTGTGCAGTTTCATCATTTCCGTTTCGACGCGGAGATGAAACTGGCCGACTTGCACGTGATCGCCCGCTTGCAAGCGGGAATATTTGATCGGCTCGCCGTTGATGAGCGTTCCGTCGCGTCCCAGGAGATCGACGACCCAGAGGCCACCCTGAGTTAGAACCAGCGAACTATGTACATGCGAAACACTTTCGTGTTTGAGTCGGAGTTGGGCGACCCGGGAACGACCAATTAGCGTCACGCCGGGTTTCAGGACGAGAATCCTCCCTGTGGGGGAATGATCCCGCGCGTCCAGGAGTTCCAGTGAAGCGTGGGGAAACGATTCAGAGTCGGTCTTCAGGACGGACTCCATAGTGACATCACTATCGGTCCCTTCCGAGTGGTCCTTTGCAGCCTGGGCGGAATTTTTCCATTTGACCAGTCGGATTCGGTAGTTGCCGATTTGAATCTCGCGACCGGGCAACAACCATCCGGATCGTCGGGGAGTTCCGTCCCATAGAGTTCCGGAACGGGTGCCGAGATCGACGACCAGCAACCGGTGATTCAACAATTGAAGATAGACGTGACGATACCCGATTTCCCCCTGCTGGAGATTGATTTCACATTTTTTTGCTCGGCCCAGCAGAACGTAAGGTTGCTCGAGGGGAAAGAATTCCAGTTCCTTGGTCTCGATATTGAGACAAGACAACTGGAACTTGGGATCCCCGCCGCAATTATCGAAGAATTGGGACGTCACCTCCTCGATCTCGGTGGATGCCATCTCAGTTTTATCGGATTCGTTCGTCATAGCTCTTCGGGCTCAAGGGTAAGGTCAGTCGCTCGGCTCCGCCGGTTTCTGATTGAACCTTCGCTTCACGATATCAGGGATCATTGTCGATTCGTAGAATGATAAAGATGATTCCAAGCATAGCTCGTAATCTTGGGGAAACGCGGACTTTCTTCCAAGCTTGGGGGATTCCCGACATGTGATAATCGAATTATCCCCTATAGATCGACCTGTACATGTAAGACAAATTTGAAACTCAGACTGTTCGGTCATCCGCTCAGCTTGAAACCGAACGTCAATCGATTCAGGATAAGCACTGTTCAGACTCCAAACAGATTCAACAAGGAATGCATCGTGGCTGGCCGCGAATACTCTAAATATCAGCAAAAAGTGATCAAAAATTACTACGACAACCGCGAGCAGATCGACTCGCAGCGACTGTCGGAACTCGTTACTTCTCTCTATCTCGAAAGCGGTAAAAAGGCGGCCCGAATGTGGGAGTCCGCCGCTGAGTTGATGAAACGCTTGAACGTTCCTGTATCGAGGATCGAGCATGTGATGGCACAGAAAGATCCGGCGATTCTGGCGTCGGTGGTTGAAGACCTCAACAGCGGAAAGATCAAGTAACGTCGTTAATTGCGTGTTTTGGAGAAGCAATCAGGGTTGGGTGATTTCGGCAAGGTCGCCTGCCACTCCGAGAACATCCGCTTAAGGTTCGTGACCACTTCCGGATGCCGTTCACTCAAATCATGTTGTTCCAAGCGATCTTCCGGAAATCGGAACAGTTCGGTCGGATTGCCGTTACGCCCCACGACCAGTTTCCAATCTCCAGACCGCACCGCCTTCTCGGGCCAGTGTGGTCGGCGGGGAGAGGCAAAACGCCAATCCCAGAGAATGGGTGGTTTGCGTTCGCCGTTCGGTGTTGTTTTTCCCTGCCAGACGGATAGTTGGCTCACCCCATCGGGATGATAGTCTGCCGGCAGGGAGACGCCTGCCGCCTCGCAAAATGTCGGTAACAGATCGACGGCGGTGATTGGGGTGACGTCATCGATTTTTCCCGCCGCAACTTTTTCCGGCCAGCGGACGATAAACGGAACGCCGACTCCTCCCTGGAGCAGCGAACGCTTCTGCCCGCGATGGCCGCCCGTCGTGCCGACCGAGGCAAAGGTCCCGAACCCCGGACCCGTCGATCGATCGTCGGTCATGCGACGAGATGGGGGACCGGTGTATTCCGGGCCGTTGTCTGATGAAAAGATGACGAGAGTATCTCCGGTGACGTTTAATTCTTCCAGCGTTTCCAAAAGTTGACCGATGCGTGCATCGGCATGGGCCAGAACGGCTGCATAGATGCGGTCCGCTTCGTTTTCCAGATGCGCGAACTGTTGAAGATATTTCTTTTTGGGGTAATGGGGGGTGTGCGGTTCGTGAATCCAGAGATTCAGAAAGAACGGTGTCTTCGATTTTACACTTTGTTCGATAAACGCGATCGAGTTTTCGACATCGTCATGGACCGGCATTTGTTCTCCGGAACAATTGAAGACGCCGTACTTGTCGTAGCCGTAGCGGTCCGGACGCGGAGCGTCAGGAACCATAATGTTCGTCAAATGCCATTTGCCGTAATGGGCGGTGGCGTAACCGGCGGACTTTAACAGTCGCGGCAACAAGACGATTTCGGGATCGAGCCAATCGGGCATGCCTCGTTGCTGATGACTCTCGACAGTGGCGAAGTGTCCGTGAATCGAATGACGAGCCGGGAAGTGTCCCGTTATGACGGCGGCACGACTGGGAGAACAGACTCCACTGGCGACGGTGAACTGGTAATATTCGGTTCCCTCCTGCGCCAGTCGATCGAGGTTCGGCGTCTTGAGATACGGGTGCCCGTGACATCCGAGATCGCCCCAACCCCAGTCATCCGCGAAAATGAAAACGATGTTGGGAGAAGATTCGTCGGCTGTCACGAGGCCTGCAAACATCCAAGAGAAGAGCAGAGCCCAAATGGAGAGGACAAAAAGGGGAAGACATTTGAGCTTCATGAGGCCACATCCTGATGGGAAGTTCGTTTCCTTCGAATGTAGCAGTGCCATCCGCCGACTGCAACGAGTGCGTTATTCGCTCGATTCGCAAGCCATAGCCGGTTCGGGAGTGAGCGGGCGTTCCGATTCCACCGGTTCCGGAATCACGCGATCTTCTTCATGCACGGCATCCTCATCCGGCACGCGGGCCGCTGTTAGGGCGTAATAAATCCCCACGAACACAGTCACGCCCGCCGCGGCCAGAAACATCGGAGTGAAGCCGAACTTCGCCCATTCTGCCGACGCATAGCGATCGATGATCATTCCCAGTACCGGAGCTGAAATCATCGTGCCCGACTCGACAAACCCGAGCGTTAAAGTCGTACCCATGCCGCGATAGCGTTTGGGAAACGAGCCCGCCCCCATCGAAATCACAGCGGGAAACAACAAGGCGTGACCGAAACCGCCGCAGACGGCGGGGAAAATGTAATGCCATTCGCTCGTGACGAAAATCAGACTGCATAAACCGATGACGTGTCCCGCGAGTCCGCTGAACACCATCGAGTGGCGTCCGAAACGATAACTCCATCCCGAGACCATAATGCGGAAACAAAACGCCGAAACCGCGTAGGCGGTGAAAAATGTTCCGATACCATTAAGGCCCACAGCCGTCGAATAGCGTCGCAGAAAGACCGTCGAAACCGCGAACACGATCCCCATCACCAGCCCCACCGCAACAATCGGTCCCGGCCAGTAACGTACCAGTAATTCCACAGAGGATAAACCGTCGTGCGGCCGGGTGTGTTTCTGTCTCCACGTCAAGGCGATGGAAATTAAAAAGTGACAGGTTGTCATGACGGCGGCGACCCCGAACAGGTAATTAAACTTGGTCGGCGGCGCCGCGTCGAGATTCATCAGTAAGTCGCCGAGGTTGGACCCGATGATCATCCCGACAAAACCGCTGCTGCCGAGATTTCCGATCACCTCGGTCCGTCGCTCGGGAGGAACGTGATTCTGAATATGCACCATCGAGCAGGTAAACATCCCCGCCAGCGAAACCGAAAACAAAACCCGGGCCGCGTGCAGTTCCCAGCCGATCGAACCGATGAATGTGAACGAGATCAGTCCCAGCGTGATTCCGACGGAACTGATCATCCACAACGGCCCGACGCCGTATTTGTCGATGTAATTGCCCATCCAGAGGCGAACCACCAGCGCTCCCAGCAGCCCGGTACGAATGACCGACCCGGTGAGCTGTTCGGTTCCACCGAGATAAGCGACCAGTTCCGCGAAATGGAACGTCAACGCATTGGCGGTGACCAGCAGGACATTCGCGAGATACGCCAGCCAGAAGCGACGATTGTAGACCGATTGATTTGATGCAAGTTCCGAATGGCTCATGTTTTCATCACGTCAGGCGGGGGAAGGTCTCCGTATCCTTCCGTAAGACAAGGCGAGCAGCGGGTGGGTTCAATGTATTGTAGAACGTGCAGCGTTCGGGGAAAAGGCAAGCCGAAATCGCAGCCTCGATCCTCATCAGAATTTCATCCGCCGTAGGCGCCGTAGCGTTTGACGCCTCGCTGAAACACCAGTCGATTCGCGAGCAGCAGGAGAATAATCCAGCCGAGTCCGATGGAGAGTTCAAACAGCAGTTCACTGTGAGAATACTTTCCCAGCATGATGGTGGCCGGCATGTAGGCCAGGAATTTGAAGGGGGAATATTGCATGGCCGAGACGAAGTTCTCCCCGATCCAGTCCAACGGAATCATGTGTCCCGATAAAAAATAATTCAGCATCATATAGATGAATAATAAGGAGGACACTTCGAGGAACCAGAAACCGATCAGTCCGATCAGCGCCTCCAGTAGAAACCCGATCAGAAACGCGATCATCAAAGACGCGATCCAGGCCGCGATCGTCGGGCCGTCCGGCCAGCCATCGAAGTAGTCTCCACACAAATAAAACACCAGCACGAACGGACCGGTCGCGATCATATAGTAGACCAGCTTGTGGGCCACGCGATGCCAGAACAGGAAGCCGAGCATGTCGATCGGCTGGGTGAGATATTTTTTCAATGTGCCGTCCCGGATCTCGCGGGCAATTCCGCTTGCCAGACCGGGCATGCTCGAAAAAGCACGTCCCACCATCGCCAGAAGATAGTAAGCGACCATGTCGGCGTAGTCGTAACCGTTGCGCGACCGACCGGGATCGTCAGCGTAAATCGCGCCCCACAGAAAAATCTGGGTCACGATCGGCAGGAACCGAACCAGAGTCGCGAAGGCAAAGTCGGAGCGGTAAACAAGCTTTTCTTCAACGCAGGTTTTCAGAATCACCCAGTTGATTCTCATCGAGGCGAACGGCGTCACGGCTCGGTCCTCCCGTCGATCCCGTTCGCGTCCGACTCCGAAGACTCGGCCTCGTCGGGTGTGGTGAAGACTTCCGCGATCACTTCTTCCAGCGGTCGTTCCAGTACCGTCACATCCTCCACCACATATTCTTCCAACAATTCAGCCAGCAACTTTGGAATATTGGTACGGGGAACTTCCAGTTTGACACGGGGAGCTTTCGATTCTACGACCTGCCCAAATCGTTCCAGGTCATCCGGAATCTGATTGCCAGCAAATAACAGTTCCACCAGTTTGGTCTGAGAGAAGCGATCGATCACTTCCTTCAAAGCGCCGTCGTGGACGATTCGACCGCGATTGATGATGACGGCTCGTTCGCACAACGCTTCGACATCTTTCATGTAATGGCTGGTCAGAATGACGGTCATTTTCCGCTCGGCCTGATAAAATTTCAGGAACTCCTGAACTCGTCGCTGGGAGACGACATCGAGCCCGATCGTCGGTTCGTCCAGAAGCAGCACGTCGGGGCTGTGGAGCAGGGCGGCGATTAACTCCATCCGCATGCGTTCTCCCAGAGAGAGCTCGCGAACCGGCTGTCCGACGAGATCCTTCACCTCGAGCAGGCTGGTCAATTCGTCGATGCGGCGAGCGAACTGATCCTCTTCGATACGATAGATTTCTTTATGCAGGCGGAACGATTCCTGCGCGGGAAGATCCCACCACAACTGGTTTTTCTGACCCATCACCAATGAAAAGCGTCGTCGGTATAGATTCTCGCGCTTCCAGGGAACGTAGTCGAGAACGCTTGCTTCTCCGGCGGTGGGATAAATCAGTCCGGCGAGCAATTTGAGAGTCGTCGTTTTACCGGCACCGTTCGGACCGAGGAAGGCGACCATTTCGCCTTCCTCAATCTCGAAACTGACTTTTTCCACCGCTTTGACGGTTTTGTATTCCCGGCTGAATAAACCGGTCACGGACGCAAGGAGCCCCTCGCGTTTTTGATACACTTTGTAGTGTTTTTGCAGATTTCGAACGGAGATCGCGGACATGACGACATCTTAGACGTCTCCCATACAATCCGCGAGTCTACCGAGAACCCGGCAGGATCAATTACCGGCGGTTTTACGATTTTCGAGCGATTTGAGATAATCGACGGCGATGTGAATCAACTCTTCGTTATAGGGTTCTTTCTTGAACGGGTTCTCATCGTCCTCCGTAGTGGCGTCTTCCAAAGCGTCTTCAGCCAGTTCCTCCGCTTTTTCTTCCGCTTCGCGTTCGGCTTTCAGAACCTCTTCCTTAAGAGGGATTTTGACGCGATTTTTTCGTTCGAGATAACGATCAATCTTCTCGCTCAGTTTCTGAAAGTGTTCGCTCGAAGCGACCCGTTGCCGGCTGGCTTTGGTCAATTGTTGAATCAGCTTGTCAGTTGCGTAGCCGTATTGCTTCCGTTCCACGGGATCGACCTGATCGAACGCCATGGCGTTATCGAGAGAAGCTTCACCCAGATCGAGATGGTCGATTTGGGAGGGGAGCACGATATCCGACTTCACCCCTTCCCGTTGGGTACTGTCTCCATTGGGACGATAGAACTGGTTGATCGTCACTTTGAGGGCACCGCTGGAATCGGAGTTCCCGAAGTTGAACAGGCTCGCGCCCACTTCCACAACGTTCTGGACCGTTCCTTTACCGTGAGTAGTGGTGTCGCCGATGACGATACCACGACCGTAGTCTTTGATGGCCCCGGCGAAAATTTCCGAAGCGGACGCGGACAATTTGTTGGTCACGACGAGCAGGGGGCCCGAATAGACGGGGTCTTCTAGACCATCGATATCGAAGTCGTGAGACTTGACGCGACCGTTGGAATCCTTGATCTGTACGATAGGACCGTGCCCCACGAATAATCCGGAGACATCGATCGCTTCGCTCAACGCGCCGCCTCCGTTAAAGCGGAGATCGATCATGATGGCATCGACCCCACCCGCCTTGCGGAATTCCTGCAAAACACCCAGGACATCCCGGGAGGTGCTGCGAAAATCTTCGCGTCCCGCTTGAGCTCCGCTGAAGTCGCGATAGAAGGAGGGAATGTGGATGACGCCGATGCGACCCGGATCACCGTTTGGGAACCATTCTTTGGCGTCGATGATTTGCCCGCTGACAGCGGACTCCGTCAATTCGACTTTCTGGCGAATCAGTTCGTAAACGACGCTCTCGCCTGAATCCGCTTTCTCCACTTTTAGTTTCACCACCGTACCAGCTTTCCCGCGGATGTAGCGGACGACTTTCGAAAGCTTCATCTCGACGACATCGACCCATTCGCCTTCTTCCTGGGCCACGGCAACAATTTTGTCGCCGACCTCGAGTCGTTTGTCCTTCGCGGCGGCACCGCCGGGAATGATTTTGTTAATGACCGTCATGCCGTCTTCAGACGTCAATTGAGCTCCGATCCCTTGCAGCGACAATCGCATCTGGATTTGAAACTCTTCCAGGGTCTGCGGTGACATGTAGGTGGAATGCGGATCGAAACAGTGGGTCAGCGATGAGAGATAGGTCTCGAACGTTTCGAAATCCTCCGTTTGATGCATGGTCTCTTTGAGCAGATGATAACGCTTATGAAGACGTTCGCGCGCTTCATCCATCGGAGTCGCGTCCAGTTTCAAGCTCAGCAGGTCGAACTTGACGCGTTTGCGCCAACGCTCGTTGATCGCTTCCACAGAAGGTGCCCAATCCAGCTCGTCGCCGTCCAGAATCGCGGTTTCATCCTTTGTAAAATCGTACTCTTGATCGACGAGCTTATCGGCGTATTCCATCCGTTCATCGAGACGTTTCAAGAAGAGGTCGAAAACGTCGTAGGCAAAATCGACGTTGCCGACCTTCACCAGATCGTCAAGGTTGGTTTTGTAGGCAGAGTAGGCGTCGATATCGGATTTGAGAAAATAGAGCTTTTGCGAATCAAGGTCGCTGATGTATTTGTTGAACAGCTTTTCTGAAATCGTGTCATCGATGCGTTTTTTGCTGATGTGATATCGAGTGATCATGTCACAGACATTGTGAGCTGTCTGTTCATCCTTCGATTTCTCGGCAACCAGTTGCTGTGCCCCCAAGGCACACACAAACAGAATTAAAACGCTCAGAGTCAGATTTCGAGCGGTTCGTATTGATGACATTCGCTTCATAACTTGCCCTAAAATTGGTTGAGACCGGCAGTTAGATCAATCCCTTGCTGCGCTGTCCCAAGTGTATCGGAAGTCGAAAGGTGAGGCAATACCCTTGTTGGCGGGCCAATCACTCTGACCTATCACCGTCATCCCTTTCACCTGCTTAACTACGCATAAATCCTGTCTCAGGTTGGAGAGAATCGTCGAGATTCATGAGGCTATGAAATGCTCCCCCTTCAAACCGTCATTTTGAGAGCACAGATTCCGAGCGAAATGCGTTTCCGCGATCGAGCAGATTCTGGTCGGAATGAGGGTGATCCCCTCCAGGATCGAGCCGGGAAGCCTTGGGCTGCATCTGATACGTGAAGCGATGGCGGTTGGTGATTTGATAGGGAAGCAGGTTGTCGGAGAAGAAATCGAGGGGAATTCGCTGGTACCAGGGAGTTTTTAAGGTGGCGGGATACGTTTGAGTTTCGTAACCGTCCTTGATCAACGTGACTTCACGCGTTCCGTAGTAAGTGAAGTCGGCACTGACGGGAGTATAGCCGACTTCCTTGCCGTCCAGGAGAACCAGTGCTCCGGCAGGATTGGATTCGATCGTCATCCGGCGATGGACGCACCCTTGCGCACCACAGGCGAGAGCTGCGATGCACAACCCAAAGAAACGAACGCGGGTGCTTGGAGACAGGTGCATGACGTCCTTGTCGATGACCGGATTCTGAGAATTCGACGCAAGAATAGCGATCGCTCCCAAAGTTGCCAAGGTGGATCCTTCGAGATCTTCACGGCTTCTGGCCAAATCCTCAGTTTTTCTATCGCAGATTACAGTTTTGTAACTTAATATTGGATCCAATGGTTCTCACCGGAACTGCTGGTCGAGAAGTTTAACGGCGCGTTGGGCAATCGAGGCTCTTATGCTATGGGAGCAGCAACTTGAATTCGCTTCCTTAAGCGATGTCGGTATGCGCCGTAAGAACAATCAGGACAGCATCAAATCTTCGGTCGAGCAGGAGCGGGAGGATTGGGAACGCAACGGTCACATGTTTATTGTGGCGGACGGTATGGGAGGCCATGCTGTCGGTGAATTAGCCTCCAAAATTGCCGTCGATACTCTGCCGCTGACTTATAAAAAGCTGACCAGTTCCACCAACGCCGAAGCGCTTCGCGAGGCGATGGAACAAACCAACGGGACGATTTACGAACGCGGCAATCTGAATCACGACTTCAATCGCATGGGGACGACCTGCAGCGCTTTGGTGTTATGTCCCGAGGGAGCCTTGATCGGGCACGTGGGAGACAGCCGCATCTACCGCACCCGCGGAGACCGTATCGATCAGTTGACTTTCGATCATAGCTTGCAGTGGGAGATGCTTCGCCGCGGGCAAGGCACTCCAGAAGATATCTTCATGAACCAGCCGAAGAACGTCATCACGCGTTCGATGGGGCCGGAACCGGCCGTCGAGGTCGATATCGAGGGGCCGTATCCCGTGCAGCCGGGGGATGCCTTTATCCTTTGTTCCGATGGCTTGACCAACCACGTTAGCGATGAAGAAATCGGCGTCGCCGCTGCCGAGCTTTCCTCTACCGCCGCCTGTCGTTTTTTGGTGAATCTCGCGAATTTGCGAGGTGGTACGGACAACATTTCGGTTTCGGTCATTAAGGTCGGTGCGATCCCGGAAGGGGCCACCCCGAGCACCGTTCGTCGGGGTTCTGAAGAAAACGATGAACTTGGTGGTTTGTGGCTGGGAATGGCTTGGATCGTCGCCGCGTTTTTCTGTCTCGGAACAATTCTCATTCTCACCGGCTATTATGGAACAGGCGGGGGGATTGTCGGGGGGGCCGTACTTGCCGCTGGATATTTATTGAAAAAATGGCGTGAATCACTCCCCCCCGCTCCCATCGAAGATCGATCGCATGCGACGGTTCTCTGGCGTCCTTATCGCACCTCCCCCGCAAAACTGACTCGTAGAATTCTGGATGAAGTCGTCAGGCTTCAGCAGAGAATGGAGGAAGTGGCCCAGGAAGAGGATTGGAAGTACGATCGGGTAGGATTCGAGCGAATGTCGCAAAAGGCACACGCCTCGCTCCAGGCCAGGACTCATCACATTGCCTTCCGCTATTTCGCCGCGGCGGTGCAAATCCTGATGGACGGTTTGAAGAAGCAATCCCAGCAAAAGAAACTCGATTCCCGCATTTTCCGCCCGGAAGAGCTTGCCCAGCAAGAGAAAAACAGCTGAGTTTCCGTCTCGCAATCCGCGTCTTGCCACGAATCCGCAATTGCTGCTACACTCCGCGTCCCGCGACTGGTTGGGATCCCCGCAAACGATCCTCCAGTCAATTTTAGAGACCCATTTTCCTGGTTGAAACCGGGGAAGAGACTGTCACGGAGGACCCGAGATGCTGACAAACAGCATCCGCCGTAAGCTGCTGTTCGGGCTGTCGCTCGTTAGCCTGATTCTCATCACCCTCATGATGGGGGGAGCTTACATTCTCTGGTCCTACTCTCAAGTGGTTGACGATCTCGACCAACTTATCAGTCACGCGCCGCGGCGCGAGGTGATGCTTGATTCGGTCGTCAGTCTCAGGCGCCACCTGCAATCGCTGCTACTCGAAAATCGCAAAACCTGGAATGACGAACTGATCGCCATCCGCCGTGAAGAAATGGGACAGGACATCCAGGATCTGCAAAATGCGACAGTGGAATTTCGGCGACGTCTGGAAAACCTGAACAAGCAGGGAGAAGCCGATCAAATTCTCTTGATGAGCCTGAGCCAGGCCGTCCGAACGATCGAAGGGCAGGCCTTGCGAGTCGATATCGCGCTGGACAACATCAACACCGACCGCTCCATCGCCGCGCAGGCGGAAATCTATCAGGGTTTCCGGAATCTTCAGCCGCTCGTCGAGGGGTTGTTCAATAGTGTCTATGAGTTGGAGGAGCCGATCGGATCCCTGAATCTCTCGCTCGACAAAGCGCGTAGCGTGTATCGCACGGGGCGCTACGTGATTCTCGCCGCTTTCATCGCGTCGGTGGTGCTGTTGGGATGGCTGATGCGGTGCGGTTATCGCTGGTTATTCAAGCCGATTCGGGAACTCTACGAAGGCTCTTCTCGCGTCGCACACGGCGATTTCAATTTTCGCCTGAATCTCGATCAGGAAGACGAGATGGGAGAGCTCGCCGAATCGTTTAATAAAATGACAATTCGTTTTCAGGAAATCAAAAACGATCTCGACCGACAGGTCCGCGAACGCGTTAAGCAACTGGTTCGCTCCGAGCGGCTTGCGGGAATCGGATTTCTGGCCGCCGGCGTGGCTCACGAAATCAATACGCCTCTCACCGGGATTTCCATGGTCGCGGAATCGTTGATCATGCGGAAAGAAACCCTCCTCTCGCAGATGCCGGAAGAGGATCGCGAGGACTTACTGGAAGACTTCGAAACCTTGCTGGCCGAGTCGCGACAATGCCGCACCATCACCAAAAAACTTCTCGAATTCGCTCGCGGCGAAGGGGAAACACGCAGCGAAGTCGATCTCACCCAGGTCATTAACGAAGTGATTCATCTCGTCAGCCATCTGGGCAAGTATCGTTCCTACACACTTACCTTCGAGCACGAGTCTCCCTGCTTCATCGAAGCCAACCGTTCCGAACTGAAACAGGTCATCCTGAACCTCGTCGCCAACGGTCTGGAAGCGATGGATGAGGGAGGAGAGTTGGTTGTCGAATTGCGCGAGGAGACCGACCAGGTGGAAATCAAAATTATCGATCACGGATCCGGCATGACGGAAGAGGTGCTGGAGCATCTGTTCGAGCCGTTTTTTACGCACGCCAAACCGGGGAAAGGGACCGGGATCGGTCTCGCCATTACTCATCGCATCATCGTCGATCACGGCGGAACGATCGAACCGAAGAGCGACGGACCGGGGCAGGGGAGTACGTTCCACATTCATTTGCCACGGAAAAACGCCGCCCGGCAAGCGGCCTGATTTTTTCACAACCGACGAAGTTTCGTCGCCAGACCGGTCAGATCGCGATTGTCACGATTTTGGAAATCTGATATCAACCCGATCCCGACACAGAAGTCACTTTCACGAAGTTCAACGAAGAGAACACTTTAGTTGCAACGACCCATCGGCAAGGATGCCGACCAGTTGCCAGGGAGACAGGCATTGAGTTCTTCGCCCAATCATACATTACGCATTTTGTTCGTCGATGACGAACCGGTCATTCGCAAGTTGATGGAGAAAGAACTCCGTCGCATGGGACACGACCCGACCATCTGTGCCGATGGGCACGAGGCGATCGAGAAGCTCGACAAAAACACTTACGACGCCGTCATTACCGACCTCCGGATGCCCGAAGTGACCGGCTGGGATGTCGTCGACCATCTCAAGCGAGTCGCCCCCGATACCGACTTCCTGATTTGCACCGCTCACGGTGACGTCGACGACGCCATCCGCGCGCTTCGCGAAGGGGCCTTCGATTTCCTCCCCAAGCCGTTGCAATTGTTCGAGGTCTCCGCCTCCTTGCAGCGTATCGCCGAGCGTCGCTCGATTGAAAACAAAGCCCTCGCTCTCGAAAAGCGTCTCGAAGCAACCGAGGGGCCGGTCCGGATGATCGGCGAAACACCGGCGATGGAGCAGGTCAAAAAACTGATCGACAAAGTCTCGCCGTCCGACACGACCGTTCTCATTCTGGGAGAAACCGGAACCGGGAAAGAAGTCGTCGCGCAACAGATTCACGCCCGCAGCTTGCGGGCGAACGCTCCGTTTGTGGCGGTGAACTGCGGCGCTCTGACCGAAACGCTGGTGGAAAGCGAATTCTTCGGTCATCGCAAAGGGGCCTTCACCGGGGCCGATCAGGCCCGCAAAGGCCTCTTCGAAGTTGCCAACGGCGGCACGCTGTTTCTCGATGAACTGGGAGAACTCGACAAATCGATGCAGGTTAAGCTGCTGCGGTTTCTGGAGTCGGGGGAAATTCGCCGCGTCGGTGAAAACGACGCCTTCCACGTTGATGTTCGCGTTATCTGTGCGACCAACTGCGATATTCAGGAAATGGTTCAGGCCGGCAGCTTCCGCGAAGACCTCTATTTCCGCGTGAATACTTTTGAGATCCACCTGCCGCCGCTGCGAGAACGACGCGAGGATATCCCACGCCTCGCGCGACATCTCGTCGCTCGACACCGGAAAGTCGCCGAGGTTCCCGAAGACGCCATCGCTCCCTCAGCGATGGAGCGTTTGATGGAACACGAATGGTCGGGCAATATTCGCGAACTGGCCAACGTCCTGCGACACGCGGTTGTGCTGGCCGGCGAGGAGCGGATTCTGGTCGAACACCTTCCCGCGTCACTTTCCGGCGATGCGGCCCAGATTGCCGCCGCTCCGACGTTGCGTCTCGATTCTCAGCGTCCCAAAACGATGAAAGAGATCGAGATGGAGGTGATTTTCCAGGTTCTGGAGAAGCATGGCGGCGACAAGCCCAAAGCGGCGAAAGAGCTCGGCATCGCGTTGAAAACGCTCTACAACAAGCTCAACAGCTACCAGGAAACCCACCCCGACCGCATCGCGGGGTAGGGGGCTCTGTAGCGTCATTTGCGGGAACAGAGAGGTGCTTTTTCTAGCGCCGTCGCCTTTCATCTTCACGATCGCGAAGCGGACGCCGTTGCTCGCCAGCGTCCGGTTCAAAACCAGTTAACGATCATTTTTCGCGATCCATGCGATCCTGTGCTACCTTGACGTAAATACAAATGGTCTCGAGATCGTCTTCTGAATTGATGCATTTCCAGTCGCCGCCGGTTGTCCAGACGGGACGCTCTCGAAATACATCCCACTCCTCTCGCAGAGCGCGAGTCGCATTCGCTTTCAGTTCATCACGCACCTGCTTCCCAGATTTTCCCCGAGACGTAACGACAACATGAACGTGATTGGCCCGAGCATTGACGGCCCATAGTTTCCAATGGCGACGCTCGCAATGTTTGCCACACACCTCATTCACCGTTAGTCGTTGCGCCTCGTCGAGGCAGACAATGGGATGTTTTAAACGTTTTTGATGCCACTGCATGAGGCGTGGTTGCGGAATCTGTTCCCCCTGACGACGTCGTGTCCAGAATCTCTCGTCGCCCTGCAAATACGTCCCATAGACAGTCCAGGTGATGAAATAGGCGATGGGATCATCTGTTGCCATGAGGTGAATCCGAAAAGATTGCGTTGAAGAGCGTTCGGTCGGGCCTGCTGTCATTTTACAGAACCGTGGGCTAGCGCCCAGCGGCTGATTGGGCGGAATTTTCAAGTGATGTTTCAATCTCAGTTTTGCGTATACTGTGTGAACGAGGAATCGCTAACCCGTCCACAATGCTCTACAACAAAATCAGCCGGAACGCGCTAGCGTCCGGTTCTCGAAATTAATCACTTCACGTGCCGTCCGTCGTCTAGTTTGCGAATATGGTCACGTTGATTCTGGCTGATCTTCTGACTTTATTCATCGTCTGCATCTTCAAAAACAACTCCCATCTCCACGAGTTCATCTTCTAGTTCCACGAGTTCCTCAGGATCAATCTCTTGTGTTTCGCGGAATTCTAGAGCTTCCGGTTCAGCGACGTATTCCACCTTGCCGTGATGTTTTTCAACGACTTCCAAAATCTCTGGAAGCTCTATCGCAAAATATTCCTTCCGTAGATTGACTCGGTTGACGCGAAATCTAGTTAACTCGTGGTGTAATTTCTTCTCCAGCTCCGGTGCGTTGTCGCATGAAATCATGGCGTGGACATCGAATGGAAATGGAACACTGGCGTCTCCCAATTCCTTCACACGTAATTCCGGTTCCAATCTTCTGGTCATGCCTACTTTGTAAATGTTCTCTCCAAATGATCCTATGTTTGAGAGGATATAGACATGTCCCACCTTCGTCTGTTGTGCCATGGAAATCGCACGTTGTGAATTGGCTTCCGCCTCTGCAAGTTGCCGCTTCAGCTCTTCAATTTCTGCGGAGTGCTCGTCCTGTTTCTCTGATAGAGCTTCCTCAAGTCTTTGTTTGATCTCTCGCTCTTTTTCCTCCGCCTCTTTTCGGGCTGCTTCCCGTTCTTTTCGGAGGCGTTCTTCTTCTCTTGCTTGTCGCTTGATTTCCCTCTGTTCCTCTTTGAGTTTTTGCTCGTAAACCTTTTGTTTGTATGACTCTTTTAGCTTCTCCAGAGATGTCTTGCGTATTTGTTTGGGCAAGTCGTAGCCGATCGCTTCTACAAAATCAAAAGTCTTCTGAAGTTCATTTTTTCGGCGTTGATAATTTTCCGGATCCGCACGAAGTTTCTGCGTCGACCATTTGCGATGATCTTCTACCAGTCGTTCCGAGACTTGATAGATCCGGTCTTCAACGCTCCGGGCAAGCGCTCGCTGTTTTCTTGCTTCCTCCAATTCCTGCTCGGCTTGGACGTAGATATCATCGTAATAATACTGGATTCGATCGTTGCCCGTCTTCAATAATTGCTGGTAGCGTTTGACAGTCTCTTTAATGCGTTTTTCCTGAATGCGTGCATATTCACGAACTTTCTCCTGATGCTTTAACTGTGTTTCGAATCGCGATGATTCGTAGTGTTTACAGAAGGCAAATATTCCAAATCCGACACAGGATAATGCGCTCACAGCGGCCACAACCGCACCGTCCTTGATTTGAGCAATTGCTACTATTGCCCAAGCGATCAACAGGACGACTACTATCCAGGAAATTTTTTGATTCCAAAAAGGATCGCGAGGGGGAGGAGGAATCTCTGGCGGCTCTGGAATTGGCTTGTAATTGAAAAACCAGACTTTGTAGCCGCAATGAGGGCAGTCAGTCTCGATTTCTCCTTCAAACTCGCATGGTTTTTTGCATCTGCGACAAATCCGCAGGTGGTCGTTCCAGAATTTCATTGATGCTCACCTTATAAGCATTTACATGTTACTTTATTTCTGTACACATGAATTTATGAGCCTAAAAAGACAGACGCAACTAATTTTCTCAACATTTATGAGCAACCCTCACAAAAAAGGCGCACGAAAAAACGCGGCGTCGAGAGTTCTCGAGCACCGCGTTTTCGTGACAGGATTTTTGGTTTGTCAACTCAGAAGCTGCGGACGACGCCGACGACAACACCTAACACATCCACGTCTTTCGCGTAGATCGGTTTCATTTTGGAGTTGGCGGGTTGCAGGCGGATGCGATTTTTCTCTTTGTGGAATCGCTTGAGCGTCGCTTCCTGACCTTCGATCAATGCCACCACAATCTCACCATCGCGACAGGTGGACTGTTTGCGGATGATCACATAATCGCCGTCCGCAATCTGGTCCTCGATCATCGAGTCCCCTTTGACTTTCAGGCAATAGTGATCGTCGTTGTCAAACATGTTGGCGAAGTCAATGCGTTCGTCCTGCTCGACGGCGAGAATCGGACTTCCGGCAGCAATCTGACCAGCCAGCGGGAGAGACATCCGCTTTTGCGGTTGCTCGGTGAGCTGGATGGCGCGTGACATATGAGCTTCGCGGGTGATGAGCCCTTTTCGCTCCAAGGCCTTCAGGTGGCACA
Source organism: Planctomycetaceae bacterium (assembly GCA_014762625.1). Taxonomy (GTDB): domain Bacteria; phylum Planctomycetota; class Planctomycetia; order Planctomycetales; family Planctomycetaceae; genus JABURQ01. The sequence continues at coordinate 45,369 of JABURQ010000038.1, forward strand.
TCACGCCATTCGGTGAACGGATGCCGAACTCGTTGCCGATTTCGCGAACGGTCGGACCGTAGCCACGGTTGACAATTTTTTCTTTAATGAATTCATAGATGACCTTTTGACGAGCGGTCATGGCCGGTTTTTCCGGCGTCTGTAATTCTGCCACGGGACGTCTCCTTTTCGAATAATTCCAAAATCGATGAAATGAATTTCTGCTTCATTCAGCCGTTTGCCTCGGCTTCCCGACCTCCAAAGGCAATAATCGGAGAACAGGATCTGAATATCAGAAATGGCCTCTCCTTACCGGATCGACTTAACAACTGATTATTCTATACAAGATTGCGGCATGTCAACACTTTGTCATACCAACTGAGTGCATTTTCACATAATAGTTTGTCCATAGACAGCTAAAAGACGACTATTTGCGCAATTTATTAATGAAAAAACTCCGATATGATCGAGTTTTCTGAAAGGTGGGCATCAAAAGCCACCAAGCGTTCGCGTGTGTCCATCCGTCAGGCATGCCTCGCAGGCCATCTGCTCATGTGTGGAGGAGATTGAAGAAGAGCGCGCGAGGAGCATTCCACACAGTCGGAGAGGGAATCGATGCTGCGCACGAGCCGCGTACTGATTTCGGCTTCGTCAACCAACGGACTACAGACAGCAAGTTCTCAGACAGGCTGGAAGGGGAGAATTATTCGGTGGTGGTCGCTTCGTCAGCAGAAGCGGATTTCAGCTTCTCGCGAAGTTGAAGCAGGTGAGACCGAAGAGGTTCCTCCAACGTCGCGGCTGTCACATTGGCATCGATGACGACGCCGTTATGATCGACCAGCCACATCGTGGGGACTTCTCGGACGCCGTAATACTGTGCCACCGGATTGCGCCAGCTCCGCTGTTCCTGGTTGATAAAGAAAATCTGACGCCAGTTGACGCCGTGCTCTTCAAGCCAGGTATCCAGGTCAGACTCTTCCTCATCCAAGCAGACTCCGATAATTTCAAAGCCGAAGCTATGGTATTTCTCGTACAGTGTCTTCAGTTCGGGAACCTGAACGGAGAACTCTTCATTGCCGCTCCTCCAGAAAGCAATCAGCACGACCCGGTCTGAGAAATCTTCAAGATTGATGAACCCGCCCTCGGAAGTCGGACCCGCGAATTCCAGTTTTTGGCCCTCCAGGTTCAGACGACGCAACACACCGATACTGAATTTGCCCTGGGGGGTGTCGGCGAATTTCTCCGCCAGCAATGTATGGCAGGCGACCGACTCTTCCTGCATGTCGTGAAGATCGGCCGTCGTCGCCGCGGCGGAGAGCAGGGGGAGGGACTTTGCTTTTTCGGCGGGATATTGTCCTGCGAATTGTCGGGCTTTGCGGCTGAATTCGGTGATCCACTTCGGTTCGCGATTGCCGTATCGCATGGCGTTGGTATGGGCGAAACGGACCAGCGTGTGCGAGGCGGTCATGGCGGAGGTTGATTCCGGATCCCGTTTCTGCAGCGATTCCGCATCTTCGTACAACGTGGCAATATCTTCTTCGGAGCCTTGTAATGCGTTCTGGAGGCGGGCTTCCATGAACTCCTGGACGGCGAGATTGAATGCTTCCGTCATCTTCGGATCGGAATGTGTCTGCGCGATGACCTGGGTCGCCATTTCGATAATTTCCTCATTCCGCTCGTGGCGGTATTTTCTCAGTTCATCGAGACCGGCATCCTTCGGTCCCGATTTGCCGCGGAGTTCGCGAATCTCCAGCAGATACCACAGCGGCGTCCCTTCTTCGGGCAATTCCGCGGTCTCGGTTTCACCGCCGATGGCAGCGGGAGGAGGCGGAACGTTTTTCGTTTCCGCGATGGTTTCCGACTGAGACGGGGAGGGAGACGACTTTTTCGATTCCTGGGGAGATTGAGTTTCCGAGCTGGCGGACTTGGCGGGAGTCGGCTCATCACCGCCTCCGCATCCAATCATCCAGGAAAGAGCGAGGCAAAGTCCGAAAGCGAATCTGTACTTGAGGGAAGTCATTGTCTCTCCATCCTTTGAGAGTCAGCGGGGTCCGTCCGAGTGTCTGGATCAGAGCGCAAAAAGTCTCTGATCTGCGAGTGCGGAAGTTGTAGAAAATTCCGCCAAAAAACGAAAGACGAACTGGGGAGAAACCTGACTTGTCCTGAGAATGCCGGTTTTGACGCGGTTTGAGTCGGTTTCCTGAGACTTTTGATCTTTAAAGCCCGTCTTCAAATTCCATTTTGGCTACGAATGGCGAGCCAGTCACCCGCTTTTCGTTGGTCTGCATCGTCGAATCTTGAGGATTCGACTGCTTCGACCGCCTCAATCGG
>JABURQ010000207.1 GCA_014762625.1 Planctomycetaceae bacterium
ATGTGGTCTCACAATTGACTGTAAACGCAGCACAACGGGCCATTCCCAGACAGACGCGATTTCAGATTTCGCGGCGGACGATCCCAAAAGTGTCCAAAACCTTCGGGGTTCGGCTCGTGTTTACAACTTTTCAAGTTGACAACTTGCAAAATTGTCAAGTTGAAAACTCTCGGGGTTCAGCCATGAAACAATGAAATTTCTGTCAAACGCGACCAAGCGGTCACAGCACAGATATCTGTTTCCTGAATCCCGATTCCCGACCCCTCACGTCCCAAACAGTGTGCAATAACAAATTCCGCCTGATCGAGCAAAGATGAGTTCCCAAAATGAGCAAAACTGACGGGTTTCGTCCAAAGATCTCAAGGATGCCAATGATGGGATCTTACCCAAAGCTCATCTTACCAAATCAAAGGAGTTACGACGAAACCTGCCGGTTCTTTGTTGAACAGCGAAAACATTTCACGCACTCGGAGGGAGCGGCATTTTTGAAACCAATTCAGTACACTGGAACCATTACACCACACAGGACTGAAACTTGAATCCGCAAATCGTTCAACCTCGCGCACGTTACCTGATCCCCTTCGATCCCAAACGTGTGCCACACATGTTCGCCGACGTCCTCATTCTGGGAGGCGGCATCGCCGGGTTGCGCGCCGCGCTGTCGATCGATCCCAAGCTGAGAACGGTCGTCGTCACGAAAGACGAATTGGTGCTCTCGAACAGTTCGTGGGCTCAGGGAGGGATTGCCGGCGTCCTCGACCCGCTCGACGATGTGGCCAATCACGTCTCCGATACGATGTCAGCAGGCAAAGGGTTGTGTGAGCGGGAAGTGGTCGAAGCGGTCGTCAAAGAAGCCCCGCAGCGGATTCGGGAACTGATTGAACTCGGGACCAAATTCGACACGGAAGACGGCGAGATCGCTTTGACACAGGAAGGGGGCCATTCTCACCGCCGCATCGCCCATGCCCTCGGCGACGCGACTGGGAAAGAGATCATGCGGGCGATGATCGAAACGGTTCGAGCGCGAGAGAATATTGAGATCTGGGAAAACACATTCAGCATTGATCTATTGACTCACGATCAAGCTTGTCGTGGAGCTCTGGTCTGGAGCAACTCGCACGGCAAAACATTCGTCTGGGCCAAGCAAACCATTCTCTGCACGGGAGGAGCCGGTCAACTTTACCGAGAGACCACCAATCCGGATATCGCCACCGCCGACGGACACGCCATCGCCTTTCGGGCGGGCGCCGAACTGAGAGACATGGAATTCATGCAATTCCATCCCACCGTGCTGTACATCGCCGGAAGTTCGCGGCATCTGATTACGGAAGCGGTGCGGGGGGAAGGGGCTCATCTGGTCGACGTCACGGGATACCGATTCATGCCCGATTATCACGAAATGGGAGAACTCGCACCGCGGGACGAAGTATCGTTGGCGATCACCGCCCAGATGGAGAAGACAAAACATTCCTGTGTCTATCTCGATCTGACTCACCTTCCAGCCGATCTGGTCAACGAACGGTTTCCACACATCAAAAAAGTCTGTGAAAAATTCGGCATCGACATCACCAGCGAACGGATACCGGTTCGCCCCGGTGCGCACTATATGATCGGCGGTGTCACCGTCGACTTGCAAGGACAGACCACTCTGGACGGTTTATGGGCTGCCGGCGAAGTGACCTCCACCGGGCTTCACGGTGCCAACCGCCTGGCATCGAACAGTCTGCTCGAAGGATTGGTTTACGGATTACGAGCCGGTGAAGGCGCATCGCGGAGAGCATTGGAAATCCCAGACAGTTTCACGGTACCGCCGCTCGATTCCCCAGCGCAAGTGACCTATCCCGAGGAAGAGGAACTTAATATTGAAGACATGCGAAACTCGCTGTCGAGTCTGATGTGGCGACAGGTCGGCATTCTGCGAAGCGAACAAACCCTCCACGCCGCCCGGCAACAGATCGAATTCTGGGACCGCTACGTCAGCCGACAGGAATTCAACACCGTCGCGGGCTGGGAGCTGCAGAATATGTTCTTGGTGGCGCGCGTCGTGATCGCGGCGGCCCTGGCGCGACACGAAAGCCGTGGCGTGCATACTCGCAGTGATTATCCCGAAACAATCGAAGCCTTAGCCGAACATATTTTGATTCATTCCGCCGTCTGACAATGACAATCTACACACAGAAAGGAACCAATATGCTGCCTGGAGTTCAACTATTTGATTTAACCGATCAAGTGGCGATCATCACTGGAGGATCCAAAGGGCTGGGAGCCGCGATGGCGGAAGGACTGGCCTCGGCGGGAGCAAAAGTCGTACTCAGCAGCCGTCATCAGGACGAAGTGGATGAGGTCGCCACACGTATCCGGGAGGACTACGGGACCGAAGCGATCGGTATCAAAGCGGACGTCACCTCTCCGGAAGAAATTCAGTCACTGGTCGACAAGACGATTGAAACCTTCGGAAAGATCGACATTCTCATCAACAACGCCGGAATCAATATTCGTGGTCCGATTGACGAGTTGACCTACGAAGAGTTCCAGCAAGTCCAGAAAATCAATGTTGACGGCGTCTGGCTCTGCTCGCAGGCCGTCATTCCCCACATGAAAACCGCCGGCTCTGGTAAAATCATCAATATGGCCAGCACGCTGGGGCTCGTCGGACTGGCGAACCGAACCCCCTATACCAGCAGCAAGGGAGCCGTCGTCCAGATGACCCGCGCCTTGGGGCTGGAATTAGCCGAGCACGGCATCAACGTGAACGCCATCTGTCCCGGACCGTTTCTAACTCCCATGAATGTTCCAATTGCCGATACGGAAGAAGCGAAGAAATTCATCATCGGAGCGGTGGCGTTGGAACGCTGGGGAGAATTGAAGGAGATTCAAGGAGCGGCGATCTTTTTAGCGAGTGCCGCCGCAAATTACATGGTCGGGTCGATGGTCACCGTGGACGGGGGCTGGACAGCCCGCTAACCGGCAGGAGTTGAAAATCATGAAATACCTCGGACTGACATTCATCCTGATCGCATTCGCGGGTATCGACGCCCAGGGGCAGGTAATCCAGCTACCGATTGTCGATGTCATTGCCGTCAGGACCGCCGTTTCAGTTCCAGATCGAGGATCCGCCAATCTGGGAGGGATTTCGAGAGCCGATTCCGGTTCCAACCGTTACGGATTTTCCTCGGTCGGTTCGTCAATCGGGCGTCAGGCGAACCGATCCTCCCAACGAGTGTTCGTTCAGATTCACGACTTTGAGGCAGCCGACAGACGGTTGCTTTCCATCGCCAGGGAGCAAAACCTTCCACGAAAAAAGTTTCATAATCCCCGCGCAAACAGGCGTGGAGACAACTGAGCCGAAAGGAATAGATGACTCATATTTACGGAGCGGCGTTGGCCGCAAGCTGGACGTGTAGCTTGTCAAAACGCTCTCCCCGAGCGTTGTACAAGTACAAATCGCATCGGTCCTGTACCCAGATGGCCGTCAAACGAACGGAACGAGGTCCATGCAGGACGTACTGACGACCGCACTCCCGTCCTCCCTGTACAAGACGAGATTCGGTCAGCGGAAACTGATCGGCCAGCAAGTTCTCACAGCTGCTGAGTTTTTGCATAACCAATTCGCGCAATTGTTGAAATGATGAAACCGTCACAATGAACTCACTCAAAGAATGTAGAAAACGGGTGGGTCAATCAAAGGGGTATTTCGTTGATGCAGAATCCATTCCGGCAATAGTCATTATCGTCACGACACCACGGACACAAATGAGGGTTTCCGCTCTCGACGCACGATCCCTGCGACGGTCGCACCTTCACCACTTCTCTTAACCCGAACTGAACAAATCATTTATTCACAAACGATGCTGCCATATGGAACGATTTAGCGGTAACATTTTCAAAAGATCACGCTTGGAGATGCCCTGATCGGGCAGATTTCCGAACACAGAAACTCTACCGGTTCCGCCGGTCATTCCAGACTCAGGATGTTCAGAAAGGAACACCGTGCCACAGATTGATGCTGACTTACTTCGTACCTTTGCCGCACAACTTCTCGAAGCGGGAGGAGCGACTCCGCACGATGCGGAAATTGTTTCTGAATCCCTGGTTCAAGCGAATCTACGAGGTCACGATTCGCACGGCGTCATGCGAATTCCTTCGTATCTGGAAAACGTCAAGAACGGGCGTATCAAGCCGGGGAAATCTCTTGAAGTCATTACAGAAGCTCCTGGTACGATTGTCGGTGACGGTGGGTGGGGATTCGGGCAGGTTATTTCTCACGAGCTCATGGACCGGCTGATTGAAAAAGCCGCGACGCAAGGAGTGGCCAGCGGGACTCTCCGCCGAACCGCTCATATCGGTCGCCTCGGTGAATATGCGGAGCTGGCTGCTTCAAACAACATGGCTTCGATGGTCATCGCCAATACGCACGGGGCAGCGCATCGTGTCGCTCCGGTAGGAGCGAAGGCACCGCGACTTGGGACCAATCCAATTTGCATGGGAATGCCCGGAGGCGAACACGGCCCCTTTGTGTTGGATTTTGGAACGAGCGCGACCGCCGAAGGCAAAGTGCGAGTGAAACGAATCGCCGGAGAGCAGGTCCCACCGGGATTGATTCTCGACGCTGAAGGAAATCCGTCGACGGATCCGCACGTCATCTATGGCGATCCTCCCGGCACGATTCTGCCCATGGGGGGAAATCAGGCCTATAAAGGGTTTGGGTTAGCTTATATGATCGAGATGTTTTCCGGCGGTTTGTCTGCCGGTCAATGCTCCTTCCCCGATCCTCCGCCCCCTCTCGGCAACTGCGCCCTGTTTGTGTTGTTTAATCCGGAGTTGTTCGGCGGCTTCGATCACATGAGTCAGGAAGTGTCGCAATTGGAACGTTACGTACGCAGCTCCCCGGCAATCGATCCGGAAAAACCGGTCACACTCCCCGGAGATCCCGAACTACGGACTCTGGCCACACGTTCGGAATCCGGAATTCCGCTGGACGATGGAAACTGGAAAGCACTCACTGATCTCGCCACCGAATTGGGAGTAGAGTCACCATAAGCTCGCGAACTGCGCGAGACATCTTTTTTTGACAACGGGTAAACCGCAGACAGTCTCTCGGGAGGAAATCAATGACCGACGATGTCGACAATGATCACCGCTTGTATGTATTGCTGCCCGATTCCTGGACCGCACACGCCAAACAAAACTCAACGAAAGAGTACTGCTACCGGAAATCGGAGGGGGAAGAACACTTTCATCTGTTGATGAAAGGTGAGATCTACCTCATGCACCAGGGTGAGAAATACTGTTTGAATTGTGCGCTGCAGCAGGAAGCGGTCACACGGAATCGGATGCACTGGCAACACTCCTAACTTTATGAACACTTCTGCGATTGATCCGCCCGAAGTTTCACATTGCAGCCGGATTGATCGTGACGAAATCCGCCAGATGACTTAAGCTTAGGTTTTGTATTTTTCCACGTTGAAGGATGAGAGTTTTCAGCTTCCGTGACCTACCTCGTACAGGGGGAGCCAATGTCTGAGGCGGCGAATGACACGATAGAACTCTTGAAATCGGCACAGATTTTTTTTCGGCAGGGAGACTATCAAGAGTCGATAGATCAGTTCCAGAAAGTTCTGGCTCAAGATCCGAATCATCTCAAAGCACTTCGAGGTCTGGCGGCAGCGTACGCTCAAGCCAATCAGGTTGATGAGGCGATCGAAGTCTACACCAAGCTCACAACCACCGATCTCACCAACGGCATTGCCTGGTTGAACCTCGGCGCCCTCTATAATTCTCAGGGACGCTTTAAGGAGGCGACAAAAGCGATTCGATCCGGTTTAATCAAAGAGAAAAAATCAGCTCTCGGATACCTTTACCTTGGAGAAGCCCACATCGGCTTGAACCAATCCTCGATGGCGATGACAGCCTTTAAGGAAGCGCTCAAGATCGATCCCGAGCTGCTGGATGCCCAACTCGGCATTGGGAAGCTATATCTGGAAATGAACAGCCACGCCCAAGCCATTCGGCATTTCGAGCAGGCCCTCAAATCACACCCCGACTCCAAACGCGCCCAAGCCGCCCTTCGTGATGCGCGAGAAGGGAAAGAGGAGACTCGCGATTCTGTCAATCCCTTTGGCCGTCTTGTCGACATGGACAATATGGGACTCAAAAGCAACGTGGTGATGAATCGCGAATTGAGCAAGGATGAACAACTGCACGATCGCCAGATGGTTCGCAGCCTTTCGCGCGATTTGATGAACGAAACAGAACATTGTCTGGAAAAGGTTCGTGGCGAAGTAGAACCCGCGTTGCTTTCCATTTCCCGCACACTGGCTGAAGGCGGAATCTCCCCCGGCAACGTACTCAATTCAATCGAAAAGTTACAAAGCGCCATCATCGCCTTAAACGAACAACGGAAAAAGATGCGCAACAAAGTCGTCCTGATTCGGGCTCACGAGGAGATCGTCAATACGCCCGAATTTCAGGGACAGATTGGTACGGACACCAGTTCGGAACTCTCCAGCACCAACGATTCGGACGACGATCAATCCGACACGGACGACTGATTCTTCCAGGCCTCGCATCTCTGTTTCCCGTCTGGATGGACTGTGAATATGATCGCTCCGTCTTGAGACGTCTCATAGACTTTGGCAGTCTTCCCGTACGCTTCACGAAGTTGACTCCCATCAAATCGATGACCGCACGAAGCCACGACGATTCGTGGCGTGCACCACTTAGCCATCAGAGAAGTATTGGCGGCAGCACTCCCATGGTGCGGTGCCAAAAGCAAATCGACTGGTTCCGAGGGCTGGTCCAAAAGTTCAAACAGACCTTCCAACTCGATATCTCCAGTGAGCAAGAGAGCCGAATTTGCGTAACGAACTTTCAACACCAGACTCGCCGCATTGTCCGAGGAATATATCTCACCTTCCTGGGGATGCAGGATATCAATCCGGCATCCCTCACAGACCACTTCCGTCGTCCCACGTTGAGCAATCTGCGGGTCGCATCCGGCAGCACGAAGGGATTGGAGCAGAGACTGAATATTCGGTTCTTTTGACAACAGAAAGTCTTCGGTCGTAACAATTTCCGAAACCTCTACATCATCCAGAATTTCGGGAAACGCGGAATAGTGATCCAGATCAGCATGCGACAAATAGACGCGATTCAGTTTGCGAATTCCGCGCATGCGAAAATCCCTCAACAGAACTTCCGCAGCCCGCTGACCGCCATCACTCGCCCCGCAATCGTACAGGTGCTTCTGCCCGTCAGGGAACTCCAACAGAATGGCGAGCCCGTGGCCCACTGAATAGGTCGTCACTTTTAATGAATTACGATGATCGTCGAACTGGCTGAGTCCGATATGCAGCAACCCCCAAACAAAAAAACCTAACCATAATTTACGTTGATGAGTCTTCCAGAGCACGAGCGAAAGAGCAATCCCCAAATATCCGGCTAACCACCATTCTGGCACAGACCTCATCCTCCACACTGTCACGGACAATTCTCCAAGCGAACTCGTGATCGCTACCAGAAACGACAACAGTCCTTTCAGAATTCCTCCCCACAAACCACACAAACCGGGAGCTAAAATCGAACTCAGAATTAAAAGTATTCCGACACACAACGCGAGGGTGACCACCGGTATCAACAGAATCGTCACTGGAACTCCCCAGAACGGGAACAGATGAAAGTTGTCCGCAATCACCGGCAATGTGAACAGAGTCACCGCAAAACCGATAATGACTCCATCGCGAATCAGATCTTTCAATGACAACAGCATTCTCCTCTCCCAGGAACTCCGCAAACCTTTTTGCATCCGGTCGTAGAGAGAATCCTCCTTGGTATTCCGGCTCAACATGGGACGAACGGTTAAAATGGCAATCACTGACAGAAAGGAGAGCTGGACACCACTGGCAAACAGATTCTCGGGATTCCAGAGCAGTAAGAGAAATCCAGTCAGCCCCAACGAATTAGTGGCGGAAGGTTGTCGTCCCAAACACCGACCACCCAGATAAATAACCAAAAAGATCGTCGCGCGAAACACGCTGGGCCGAAAGCCGGTTAACGATGCGTAGCTCACCAGCAGTAGGATCGTCGTCAATGAGGCTCGTCTAACCGACATATTCGCCAGACGAAATAATCGCATGATGAGACCAGTCAATAACCCCACATGAAGACCCGAAATCGCCAATAGATGGAAGGTTCCGCTACGAATGAAAGACTCCTTGACGTCATCAGGCAGATCAGAACGATCACCTAAAGTTATTGCCGCAGCTACCGCCGCAATCTGCGGATCATCGATCGACCGATCCAACTCTTTCCTGAGCCTGGTTCGCAATCTACTGAGCGAGTCCCTGAACCAACTCTGCGAACTCCGTATCGTCGTCACGTGTCGAGGATGGTCGGCAATCAATGTTCCGGCGTATCCCTCCAGACTCATCCATTTTCGGAAATCATACTCCCCAGGATTCGCGGGAGCCGAGGGGGTTACGAATCGACCAGCGATGTCAACAATATCTCCCACTTGGGGACCAATCAGATGACCTCGGACCGTTACCAGAATCGGTATTGCAGAAACCGGCTTTTCATTCCAGGTAAGACACATCGCCGGAAACGTCGTGCGATCGGTCACTCTCCATACCGGCGTAAATTCGGATCGTTCCTGTTTCTTGAGATGAAGAGGTTGCAACACCCGGAGACGGAGACGAGTGCTGACAGCCTCATCGGAGGAATATCTGGAGAGTGGGTGCTGAGTTTTCGATAACGTACGGTATCGGTGATAGCCACCTCCCAACGAAACTAGAAGAATAGCCAAAGCCAAAATCTTAATAGTTTCATGTTGAGAACGGTAAGTCAGAGCGAAAGATACACAACTCAGAAATCCCATCAGGGACCAATAGATAGAGAATTGCGGGACTCGCTGATTCAGAAAGATTCCCAACGCAAAGCCCACAGCGAGCAGCAAAGCTGGCGATCGTCTTACAGACGTAGAAAATTCCTCGTATCGCTGGTTAAGTGCGGGCATCAACAGAAACCCCGTCGCATCAAAAGTGACATCAGTTTACTGATTCTGACATGTCTACTTCTGTTTGGCACTACTCATTTCTAAAATTCTCGGAAATCGTGGAACTATCGCGAGGGAATTACATCTCAGTAAGCAGTGATTCATTCACCTGCCTGAATAAGGAGCTTCCAATGCATCAAAAGATTCTCTGCTCACTTCTTATTGCGATGACAGTCCTGTCGCATTCTCTCCCAACCGTAGATGCTCTCGACAAAAATCGAGCCAATAAACGAGCCAAAGTTCAATTGGCGATTCTGCTGGACACCAGCGGTAGTATGGAAGGGCTCATTCATCAGGCTCGGACACAACTTTGGAAAATTGTGAATGATTTTGAATTCTGCCGCAAAGACAAGAAACGCCCACAACTGGAAGTTGCATTGTACGAATACGGGAAAAGCTCGCTTCCCGTGACGGAACAATATCTTCGACAAATCGTCCCTTTCACAGATGACCTCGACCTGCTTTCGGAAAAGCTATTCGAACTGCAAACCAACGGTGGCGAAGAGTATTGTGGTGCCGTTATCCAGGACGCAACGCATAACCTCGAATGGAGTACACGTTCGCAGGACTTGAAACTGATTTTTATCGCGGGTAACGAACCGTTTACCCAAGGCCCCGTAGACTTCCGTTCCAGTTGTCGATTGGCTGTCGCCAGAGGGATCACTGTAAACACCATTCATTGTGGATCGGAAGAGGAAGGGCGCCGTGGTTTGTGGGCTGAAGGCGCCAGGATTGGGGAAGGTACGTTTTTGAATATCAATCATGACGACATTCGCCCCACACCATCCACGCCATACGATAAACGCTTGATCGAATTAAGCGGAAAATTGAACTCAACTTACGTCCCCTACGGTGCTAAAGAGAAACAGCGTCGTTTCTTGCAGCGACAGCAGGCCCAAGATGCCAATGCTGCAGAAGCTGCCCCAGCAGTCGGTGCGGGGCGAGCCGCAACCAAAGGATCGAGTTTTTACCGAAATTCAGATTTCGACCTTCTGGACGCTCTCGAAGAAGGAAAATTGGAACTGAAATCACTCATGGAAAATGAACTTCCTGAAGAACTCACAAAACTTGCTCCTGACAAGAGAGAAGCGTACCTAGCGGAGAAAAAGAAAACGCGAGAGGCTATTCGACTCGAGATAAAGAAGCTGAACAGAAAACGAACCGAGCATCTCAAAAAGCTGAGTAAAGAAGAGGAAAGTAATGCACAATTCGACGACGCCGTGCTGAAAGCGGTTCGAACACAGGCAAAAGCCCAACACTTCGAATACACGATCGCTGAGTAATCGACTCTTTTTTCAGCCAGCATCTGTCTCTAAAATGGGAGATACGAATCACGTGTCTCCCATTTTATTTGGACATTCATCATGCAATTGCTGCGTTACGTCTGTGCTCTTTGGTTAATCGCCTGCTGCTCGCATTCTCCTACTGTCTCGGGAATAGAACCGGACCTTTTTCCGAAGGAACTCACGTCGTTTCACCCTTACTCAGAAAATCCTGTTTTTACCGCCGGTGATAAATCCGATTGGGACGCACGAATCCGTGAGCGAGGTTGGATTCTGAAAACACGTGACCAATGGTGGCTGTGGTATACAGGTTATGACGGCCAACGTTCCAGCCTGAAATCATTGGGCTTGGCAACCTCGAAAGACGGAATTCACTGGCAACGATCTCCACAGAACCCATTGACGAGCGACCTCTGGGTTGAAGATATGATGGTGGTCGAAAATCAAGGGATGTTTCATATGTTCGCAGAGGGGCGAGGAGACCAAGCCCAGCGTCTGACTTCTAAAGACGGCATTCACTGGACATCACGGGGAAAGCTCGATGTCCGTATGACAGACGGCAAGCCAATCTCACCGGGCCCTTTCGGTACACCGACCGCCTATCATGAAAATAACACCTGGTATTTGTTTTACGAACGCCGAGATGCAGGTATCTGGCTGGCAACCTCCGAAGACATGCAAGTCTGGACTCACCTTCAAGATGAACCGGTAATACTTCCGGGGCCGGAACTTTTCGATCGCGATCTCATCGCATTAAATCAGATTTTCAAATACCAGGGGCGTTATTACGCGTCCTTACACGGTGCTTCGACAGAAAATGATCCTCGTTTGTGGGCTTCTGGAATTGCTGTTTCTGAAGATCTGATTCACTGGAAAAAACACCCGGAACCACTCCGACCTATTTCGGATAATAAGTCCAGTGGACTCTTTATCCAGGTTGGTCAGAAAATGCGCCTCTACACCATGCACGACAAAGTCGATCTACACATCCACGACTTAAAGCAGTGAGCTATCTTATGAATTCAGACGACGGGCATTTCCCCGCAGCACTCAAAAACGGAGAATTTCCGTTTCTCGATCTCTTGGAAGTCGAGGTGCAGGCAATCGATCCAGGAACTGCTGTCCTCAAGCTGCAAGTGGATGAAAAACATTTACGCTCGCTGGGAATTGTGCATGGGGGAGTGACCAGCGCCTTGCTTGACACGGCCCTGGGAGTGGCCGGAGCGTCTCACGCTCCGAAAAAACATCACGCGGTCACCATGCAATTGAATATCAATTTCACCCGCATTGCCAAACAAGGTGACCTATTGACAACGACGGGTCGCGCAGTTCACTTCGGCTCTCGCACCGCAGTCTGTCAGGGAGAAGTGCTCAATCAGAATGGGGAAATGATTGCCAGCGCATCGTCAACGATCATGTTTTTACCGCTTCCAGACTGAGAAACTGAGCCGCTGAATCGACGCGAGTCCCCAGAAATACCTTGCTGCTCTCCGCTTAGGGAAGTAAACTCGACACATCACAACACTTTGATGAGTTCCTATGCAGCATTTCACTCAGCATCAGACAGAATTTGGACTTCCCTCCCTGACTCGGCGTACCTTACTGCAAGCCGGCTCCGTCAGTTTACTCGGATTGGGAACCAACCACCTACATGCGCTGGAACAGGCAAACCAGTTTTCCGGTTCAGCCAAATCAATCATCTACATCTTTCTCTCAGGAGGATTGGGACAGCAAGATAGCTTCGATATGAAGCCGGATGCTCCCGACAATATCCGAGGTGATTTTTTACCAATCTCGACCTCAACACCGGGAATCCATATCTGCGAACACCTACCGCTTCTGGCACAGCGCAGTCAGCATTGGTCTCTGGTACGGTCGTTGACCCACCCATACAACGAGCATTCGGAAGGGCATCATGTCATGCTCACGGGGCGGACGCAAAAGCCTCCCACATTTCAAGCCAACAAGCCAACACCTCAAGACTGGCCCTGCCTGGCATCGGTTATTGGGGATCAGTTTCCTCCTCAAAACAATCTCCCGCCGGCAGTTGTTTTGCCTGAACAATTGAAGCATCGGACTGGAAGGGTCATTCCGGGTCAGTTCGCCGGGCAAATGGGAAGTCAACGTGACCCGTGGTTCATAAACGCCAGCCCTTATAACCCTGTCACTTATGGAGCATACCCAACTTATGAGTTCCATCACGCTCGGGGAAAAGAAAACAATTCCAAATTACGCTTCGAAGCCCCCAATCTTTCTCTCCCGCAAGACTTGAGTTTTCGCAGAGTTGATCGACGCATGAATCTGTTGGGGCGACTGGAGCAACAAACGCATACACTCGATCGGGACGCTGCGACGCAATCGTTTGACCGATACCGAGAAGGAGCCATATCCCTCCTGACGGATCCCAGGGTAAGAGCCGCTTTTGACGTCACTCAGGCGGATGAAACAATTCAAGACCGCTACGGTCGGCATTCTTTCGGTTGGTCATTGCTCATGGCGCGCCGTTTGGTCGCAGCGGGCGTTCGTCTGGTGCAAGTGAATCTTGGAAATAATGAGACCTGGGATACGCACGGAAACGCATTCCCTCATTTGAAGAACTTTCTGTTTCCCCCCACAGACCAAGCAGTTTCCGCTTTACTCGACGACTTGGCTGAATCGGGTCAACTCGATGAAACGCTGATCGTTATGGCGGGCGAATTCGGACGAACCCCGAAAGTCTTCGGATTACCTCAACATTACGAACTCCCCGGACGGGATCATTGGGGAGCATCCCAATCAGTTTTTCTGGCCGGTGGAGGAGTCGTTGGCGGACGAGTGATTGGCTCCACAGATCGCCACGGAGGACAGCCAACATCGGATCCCCAAACTCCGGAAAATCTGGCTGCCACTATCTATCATACCTTGGGGATACCGGAAACTGCTGCTTGGAAGGATGAATTGGGAAGACCTCATCATCTTTATTACGGAAAGCCAATTGCTGGCCTGATGTGAATCGAGTCCTCCTCGATCATCATCTTGACCATTTGCTTACAAACCACTAAAAGTACGCGCAGAGAATCCTCACTGGGCATCGATATTTCTCATGACGGCCGCCGATATTCAACCAAACTTTTCCGACTCACTACGCTTATTGTGCGTCAGTCCGACAGAACCATCGTGGATCGGCATTACGGTACAATTGGGAAAAGAACGTATCAGTGAGCCTCATTATCGGTGGGCCAGTACAGTTCAGGAAGCTCTCACCATTCTCCGGCGGGAAATCTTTGATGCCATTCTGATGGTGACCGACCTTGAACAACAACCAGAACAACTACAACCGTCTATAATCCATCAATTCCTAGACGCGATGCGGACCAGCGGACATGATGAACCGGCAGTGCTGGTCATCGATTCACTGGAGGATTCTCTCTGGACCGAACTGTGTCAGTTGGAATGCGACATCATTATCAGCCACCGCTCGTGGAATGCTCCAGCATTGGTCCCCTCTTTAATTCGTTCCGTGCGTCGGAATGAAATCCATCGTTCAAAACGGCATATGGAGACACAGACTCGAAAACACGAACATCGAACCCATTCAGAAACTCAGCAAATCATCAAGCACCTCGAATCAATTATCATCGATCGGCAACTTTTTGAACGGACTGGAGAAGAGCCTGATTCGAGTCTCCCCGAAAATCTTCAATCGCTCTACGCTCACTTATTGAGAACCTTTTGCATGATGGGAGAAGGGACGCTTACCACCGAATTAGCACAACTTGCGGAGATTTTGAACACGGCAAACGTTACGGCCACGGACGCTCTGAAAATGCACATCACACAAACCCGGTCCCTGGTCGAAAAACTCAAATCAAAAAGCGCTCGCCATGTCTTAGTACGAGCCGACCTTCTGATTATCGAGCTTCTTGTCCATCTGGGGGACGGCTTCCACGCTCATCTCAAAGCGTGATTTTGAAGCTTCAGACGATTTCCTATCGCAGCCAGCCTCGCTAACAGCATTCATATCTGCCAAAATAGCTCAGCACTTAGGAATTGTTCTGACTGCTTCCAGAGACCTATTTTTCAATCGCGGATTGAGCTGATGACCACATACCACGAAGCGATTGAATTTTTGCTGAACCGTACGAATTTTGAACGAAAACACGCTTCGACATTTCAGCATCGCGACTTCAAGCTTGACCGCATGCGAGCCTTGCTGAAGGAACTGGATGACCCACACGTGATTCCGGCGGTTCATATTGCTGGCACCAAAGGGAAAGGTTCAACGGCTCATATGGTGGCCGCATGCTTGCAGGCGAGCGGTTTTCGAACAGGCCTCTTCACTTCACCACATCTGGAAAATTACGAAGAACGAATTCGGATCGACGGCCTTCCCCTCGAGAGAGAAGATCTGGTTCATTACGTTGAAATTTTGCAGCGTGCTACCGAAACGCTTCAATCCCGAGACTCCAGACTCAATCCCACCTTTTTCGAACTCACAACCGCTTTGGCATGGATCGCCTTTCGGGCACAAGAGGTTCAAATCGTTGTATTGGAAGTCGGACTAGGCGGCCGGCTCGACTCCACAAATCTCTGCCACCCACTCGTCACCGCGATTACCTCGATCGGCTTCGACCACACCCAACAGTTGGGCAACACCATTGAGAAAATAACCGCAGAAAAGGCGGGAATCCTGAAATCTGGAATCCCCGTTGTCAGCGGTTGCACTCGCGACAATGCCAGAAAAGTCGTCCGCCAGAAAGCCGACGACTGCTCATCACGTCTCTGGGAACTGCAACGAGATATTCTGGCTGAGACCATCGTCGATGAACGCGGCAACACCTACCACAACTTCCAGACACCACACCGAAAATACGAAAACCTAAGACTCCGGATTTTGGGAGCCCACCAAGTTCGTAATCTCGCCGTCGCCTTGGGAATTCTGGATTGCCTTCACCAATCCGGGTTCGAGATTAACCACCGCTCGATTCCCACTGTGATCGGTGAAATGACCATTCCAGGCCGTCAGGAAATACTCTCTCACCAACCACTAGTTCTGCTGGATGTCGCTCACAATGAAGACTCAAATCAGGCATTGATTGAATCTCTGCAACAACTTCCACCGACGACAGGAAATCGTATCTTAATCTTTGGTTCCTCCCGTGACAAAAACTATGCCCAGCAACTCGAAGGATTAGTTCCGCTTTTTCAACAAGTGATTTTAACATCCAGCGCGAATTCGGACCGTTCCTGTCGTCCCGAAGAAATGTTCGATTCGATCAGCCCCGTCTTTCAGAACAGACTTTCGGTGGTGGAGACCGTTCCGTCAGCCATGGAAAAGGCAATCCATGAAGTCGGTCGAAACGGGTTGCTCGTTGTCAGCGGCTCTTTTTATCTCGCTGGAGAAGCGCGTTGCGAAATCAAAAAATACCAAAAAAAAAGGCAACCACACGAGAATGTGGTTGCCTGAAATCATGTGGTCAGAAATCAGAGAGCGAAGGATTAATATCCTTCACCTCCACGCCGTCGTCCACGAGAAGACCCTCGGCGGCTGGCAGCGGAACTTGGAGGAGCCCCATAACCGCCGCCCCCACCGTATCCTTCACCACCACCATATTCACCACCATCTCCCATCAAAAACTTATCAGCTTCCGAAGCTTCTTTGGCAGCTTTTTCGTATTCCTTCCCGATTTCATCCTGAAACTTTTGAAATCTTTGACTCGCAATACGTTTCGCTTCATTGTCATAAGGGCTCAACGTGGCCAGTTGTCCGTGAGAATCCAGAACCAGAATTTCATCGTAAAGAGCGCGGCTAGGAATTTTGCCCAGACCTTCAAGTTGACTGTCGGCCTGGATGGCGCCGTTGTCTTTCAAATCCACCAGAACATGGTCGGAGTCAACCTTCATCTCCTGAGCTTCAAAGGTTTCTTCCAGCGGATTGACGACTTTCGTTTTAATGGTCCCCGCAATCTTATCGCCGGTTGAGACGCGTATGGTTTCATTGACCACTGTGCCGGTCGGGGCATTCCATTGGAATATATTCACATCCGCCATCTCCTGACGACGAGCTCGGTCGTAATCGACGGTAGTCAGGAAATACTCAGACTTGGGGCGGACCTGCACCGGTTTGGTGGGAACACTCCAATCAGACTGCTTAATGCGGTCTTCGGCGATTTCCGGACGCTCCAAAACTTCGATCGGCTTACCAAAGTTGGGATTTGCATAGTGAATCCGAACCCGGTACTGATAAACGGCCCCCGGTTCGACATCAAAATCGAAATATCGGAACAAGAGCAATCGACCGCTCGCTTTGGAACGGCTGGTCATCAGCAACCCACCCTCTCCCGGTTGACCGCTTCCATAAAGTTCGGGGGATTCTGAGTATCGATCAGACATTTCTTCCTGGTATTCATTTTCGTAGCGGGACATATAATCGGCATTGCCGCCCATCCCCATCCGCATTTCATTTTGCATGCCTCGAACGTTATAGGTGTAATTTCCAAATCCACCTTCCTGAATCGGCTCGATGACCCCCGAATTCTTCTTCATCTCCTCATAGGCTTCGATGACTTTCTCCTGCCGAAGCTGTTCTCGGCGTTGTTCCTCTGGGGATAGTTCAAAATTTGTCACGCGAGGATGAGTCGCATGCTTCCCCCAAATACCGAGCACACGTCGAGGCAACGGTTCCGTGATCACCGGATCGGTAATAGTCACATCGACAGTATCGGCTTCCAAATCGTATGCCTTATTGAGGACATCGATGGAGTTTTGAATATCCAGCACTTCCCAATTTGACCAGCCCTTATCTCCTCCAACGGCTTTGCGTCTTTCAATTTCGAAGTCCACGATATCCGGTTCCACAAAAGCGGCCTGGTCAGGTGGCAGATTCAGGGCATCGACGTATTTACTCTTCTGAGTTTGCCAGTCAATGACCCCTCGGACAGAGACAAAACGGTAGCCTTCTCCATTTAAAGATACCTTTTGCGTCTCCCCTCCCATTTCACCGAATTCACTCATATAACCATCTGCACCGAATTCGGCGGCGTACCCTTCTCCTCCACCTCCTCCTGGGAGTCCCGCAGGGCCGCCAAAGGCTGCCCCGGGATCAGAATATTCTCCAAACTCTGAGGATGATGCGGTTGCCCGAGGATTCTTCTTCAGTGCATCTGGAATATTAGAATCATCAATCTCGGGTTCCGTGTCCCCCGCATCCGCGACTTCTTCCTCTCCCTCTTCCGGTTCTTCGGGAATCTGCAACAGGAAAGTATCCGCGGTGGCGATCGGATCTTCGATCGTCAGGAATGAAGGCTCGCGGATAGGCTCGCTTCTTGGGTAGATCGGTGTATACATGGCGGTACTGAAGGAATACTGTTGATAGTCAATCCCTTCTCGCATCGCTTTGGCACGTGCCAAGATATCTTTTTTCGGCATGAGTTCCTGACGCTTCTCAACAGGCCAAGTGGAACTGTCGATTCGCTGATCAGACTCTTTGGCTTGCTTCACCAACTCTTGTGGAGTCTTGTCATACGGAGACCAACGCGTGCTCTTCAACACGAATAGAGCCATAAGAACGATGAAGCCAAAGGCAAATTTTTCGCCATGCTTCATCAGAAATTCTTTTGGATTGATACCTTTCATCATGCTCTCCTGTGCGTGATGGAACTCGCTTAACGAGTTATTAAACCGGGATATTGTATTGGATTGAAAGTTTTCTAGTCAGGTCAAATTTGCGTATCAGGAGCCTGTTCCAGGCTCCGAAGGAATCTCTGGCTCTTCTGCTTCTTGAGGATTATCTGTTGTTGTCTCGTCCGCCGGTGGAACCTCGGTGGAGTTCGGAGTCTTTTTCTCTTCCGTTTCGGGAGTCGAGCCCTCAGATTCTGAGGGCACCGTCTCCGACGGATCTGCGGTCGGCTCGGTGACTTCCGGAGAATCTTCGGTGGCTTCTTCCGTCAATTCGGATGCTTCAGGGTTTTCTGGTTGTGCCGAGAAGTCCAGCGGATCCTCCGTTGCATTCGGATCTTCTTGTTCTTCAATCGGGCGGAAGAGAGTGATCAAACCACCAATCCAGACTTCGGCCAACTCCGGATCCGACATGGCTTTCTGAATCAGACCGCTATTGATTCCGGAGTTTAGACCACCGCCGGGAGACATCCCGCTTTGACGTCCCGGAATACCCCCTGTTGTAAACCCTCCCCCTGGACCTTCTGAATATCCTTCGGAGCTACCTCCGCCGCCTCCAAAACCAAAACCACCTCCCGAGCCATAACCTCCAGGTGACGTCCCATAACTTCCGCCGGGCGTCATCGTCATTCCGGGACGCCCTCCCATACGGCCCCCCGCTCGCCCTGCGTCGGCGAGGTTATCCGGATTCACAGCGGCCATCTGAACTCGAATAATTTGAATCGGCCAATCGGACCGGCTCAGTTCCGACATAAACTTCGGCAGTTCGTTATGATCCATCAAAACTCCCAGGACAAAGGCCCTGGTTCGGAACGGATAGCCCTCTTCATCGTCTACGTAACGATCGGGACCAGCCGGACCGCCTTCTCCACTCTCTCCGTATCCACCTGCAGCGGAAGATCCGTATCCTTCTCCAGGGCCAGCTCCAGGAGTACCGCCGTATCCGCCTCCCGCACCACCGGAAACAGGGCCAAGTTCTTCACTGAGGTCGAACTTGGCTGAAGTTTGAACGTTTAAGCCTCCCGCACCACCTGCTTCACCTCCAAAATTCCCTCCATACTCACCGCCGGGGTAACCGCCATCACCTCCCATACCGCCGTAACCTTCTGATCCTTCAGCTCCCCCACCCGTGGAATAATCACGTTCGCCGCCTCGGAGCGTTAATTCGAGGACTTGTCGTACCGGAGCTTCGGTGATTTTTTCAGCTCCCCGGTTAATCGACTCAATGGAATCGAGGACAGCTTTCACCAGCCAGACGTCAATCTGGGCATTCCACATTTCTGAGGAAACCGGAGGCTGAGATGCCCAGGTGCCGTAAGGGATGTGGGTATAGGAATCACGGTTCAGAAGTAAGACTCCTTCTCCGGTTTCCTGATCGATGGCACGCAGGTTTTCTTCCATCTTTGTGAGTTGACGATAATACCCCAGACGATACCGCTCGCGTGCCGTAGAAGGGATCTCCCCTTCATAAGGGACATCCACCATCAGTTCCTGGACTCCCACCGGCCATTTCATACTTTGTAGCTGCGATTCCCACAAATTGCGTTGCGCCTGGTCGAGTCGTTTCTGTTCCGCTTCCACAATCACAGAGGCGCCGTCAACCCATTCCGGATTCGGAATATCTCCCGAGAACTGAACCGAACTGAAAGCACCATCAATGGCCGTCTCACGTTCTTCAACGCCAGTGGCATAGGTTTTAGTGGCAATGAACCAGCCGATGAACGGCATGATGAGTGCCAAGCCGGACAGGATCCAGAATTTCTGCTCCAGTATTGGTTTAAGTTTATCCATTTTAATGACTCCGCGATTAGTGATGCGGGTTTTCTAAATGTTTGAGGTGGCTGACTGAATGAATTTACGAGTGGTTTCTATTCTTGAGCGTCTGCGTCTTCGGCACCTTCCACAGGCTCCTCGGCGAGTCGCTCTTCAACAGGGGTTGGCTTCCAAACGAATTGGAGCACAAAATCCAGTCGAGTGATTGGTTTGGCGGTCGACTCTTCGGGGAGTGCCAAATTATTCAGACCGGGAACTCCCGCTCCTCCCGGAATACCGGGACGTCCGGGGAAACCGGGTTGAGCACCGAAACCAGGCGCGGGGGACGCACCAAATGCGCCCGGTGTCTCTCCATAGCCTTCTCCACCTCCTGGGCCTGCTCCGTACTCACCACCGGGGGCTCCGAATCCACTCACAGTTGTTCCAGCTCCCATGCGATTCATCTCTCGCAGATAGCCTTCCTTGTCATACATTTTCTGCGTGGTTGTACTTTGCAGAATCGTCGGATGTGAGATCCCAATTTGTCCGACTGGCACTTCCGGCCAGCCTGGCTTGGGAACGACTTTGAAAGACTGCAAGTTATTCAACAAAGTGTTCACCACAAATTGAACGCCGGAATTTTCAGCGTCATGTTCAGTATCGTTGTAGTAATGATAACCAACCAGTGTGAATACATAGCCTTCCCCTTCAGTTGGGGTCTCCTGCTCGGCTTTCGCCATATGTGTTTTTTCACGTTCTGACAAATCCGAAAACCAGGTTGCCAGATCGGCTTGTTTTTCGCAGGTGATAGAGGAAAGTTTGATGCGTTTTTTGTGCTCGATATTCTCAATTTCAATTTCGTCTCCCAGAGGACGCGGAAGACACGCATTGATGGCCGCATAAACTTCGAGCCAGTACTCACGAGTATCGAGCGGCTCGACGAGTTGATCTTCCTTCGAGAGGATTCCATCCAGTTCGCTCTTCTGAGCACCGTAGGAAGACTCGAATCCCGACTTCTTCTGGACAACCTTTTTCGCCTCTCCGATGGCTCCCGTGGAGTCGTCACCGAAACGATCGACGCTTACGGAATCGTAAACATTAGCGTAACCGAACGCGGAGAGGGCAAAACCAAATAACAAAGTCGCGGCCGCTGCAACAGCCCACGGTTTCTTATGTCGAATCATCCGTGCCCGCACAATCTCAGGCGGTAGCAGCGTTGTTTTGAGATATGATTTCTCCAAAGCCTGAATGGCCAAACCGTAGGGAACGGCGAAGGTCAGAATATTCTCTTCAAAGAGTGGATCGGAGAGTACGGAGTCGCCTACCAGCCCCTGAAATCGGTTGAGACGCACGACTTCGTGTTGCAGGTTTTGCTCGAGGAATTTTTGCAATCCTGCCATTTTGAAGCCGTTTCCGACTCCCACGACTTTGGAGATCTTGGCGTCTCGGTTGACCGAGGAAAAGTAGCCGATGGATCGCTGAATTTCCGCGACAAAATCGTTGAAGACCGGACGTAGTGCCTGAAAGACGGCCCGCGGATCGGGAGACTTCGTCGCATTGCATTTAAGATGCTCGGCTTTGGCAAAAGTAAGCTTCATTTCCTTAGAGAGCGCCCGCGTGAAGTGGTTTCCTCCAATCGGGATATTCCGCACCCAGATCTTGCCGCCGTTGGTCACCAGCATCGTGGTGTTGTCGGCTCCCATATCGATAATAATGAGATGCTCTTCGCCCGGCTCCGCATCGTCTTCCTGACCGCGGATTCCCAATTGGTCATAGAGCATTGCATTAAAAATCGCGAGCGGAGCCGATTGAATCACATCGACTTCGAGCTTCTCATCTGTGAACGGCTTGAGCTGTTGCATGACCTGTTCGCGTTTCATCGCAAACAGTCCGACCTCGGCATCCAGCATAAATCCAGTGTCTTCGTCGGCTCCTCCGCTCAGAGGCTGGTAATCCCAGATGACGTCTTCCAAAGCAAACGGAATTTGTTGGCGGGCTTCGTACTTGACGATTTCCGCCACCTTCGACGCCTCAACCGGGGGGAGCTTGATAAACTTCAAGAGAGAAGTATTGCCGGGCACACTGATCGCCAGCTTGTCACCCTTCACATTGTTACGTTGCAGGAACTTTTCCAGCGCCTGGGGAATCAGCTCTTCCGGAATGGCGTCCGGTTGGCTTAAGATTTTGGGATGCGGAATGTAATCAAATGCAACCGCCAGAGCTTGCTCAGCGGCATCGGCATATCTCAAGCGAATGGCCTTCAGGCCAGCTTGACCAATTTCAATTCCCCAAACACCTTGCGATTCAGCCATGAATGCAGTCTCCTCACTCTCCGGGGATTATCCGGATGATGTGACTCTCTCTCATGAAAATAAAAAACGACGTTGGGTAGAAAATCACCCTCGGCGAACGCCACTATACGATATGTCGTAATTTCCGTAACCTAAAGTTAACACGGGACTTCCTTGAAGGTCAACAAAATTCCTCATGTGTTTTCACAGCAAACAAACCAAAAATACCAACCCTTCGGATTTAGGACCTCGTCTGATTATGTCTATCCTGTCTGATGTAGGACTCTGATGCCATAAGTTGTTGCCAGAAAACACCCTACTATCAATTTTATTTCGTTGACGAGAGGGAAACCCCCCATTTCAATACCTGAGACGCCTGGCGATTTCAGTAAGTTCCCAAAATTTCGAGAAATTCAGCAGGATCAATTTAATGGCCGAACTGCGAAATGTCACTGTTCTCATTCCCGCTCATAGCTTGGAAGATTTGCCGAGCGAGTTTACAGAGGAAGAGGCTGCCGGAATTCTGAACGCTTTCGCGATATGTCGGCACCCCGCCCTGGTTCATCATGTTCGATCCGCCGCTGAATGGGGACGAGCCGACGAGCCTCCCCACCATCTGGAAGCTCATCTTTTTATCGTTCCTTCCTGTTGTGAGGGATGGATGCCTCACGAATGGACCGAGCATGCCCGATCGAACGGTGCGACCGTCATTGAAAACTGCACGACACGCGAAGAATATGCCCAACAACTTTTGCAACTTTTGCCTGATTTCCCGGAGCTGACACCGGACCTGACGCAAGACTTTTATGCGCTCGGGACTGCCTGGCTGCTGATCGAAATACTCACACGAAAAATGCACTATTACTCCAGCATGGACGAGCATGTTTTTCAGAAAGATTTGCTAGCGGCCGCAGACGCCGCGGTGGCCGGCGATACCACCGCCGCTCAGACGCACCTCAAAGGGTGCTTTGAAACCTTACTTGAATGCCGAGAACACTTTTATCCCGTGGACTGCTATTTAATCGATCTCTGCCTGCTCCACCCAGATATGATCGACGAGCATTTCGAGGCGACTCTAAACGGCGAATTACCGATCAACTTTCTGCTGAAAGGAGACCATCTGCGAGAAATCGCGGAGCAATCTCCAGCCGCAGTTGCCAATTTGAAAAACGCTGTGGACAAAAAACTTGTTGAAGTCATCGGTGGAGATTGCTATGAACAGCCTATTTCCACGGCATCCATTCAGTCAGTAATCTGGGATCTCCAGCAAGGGAAGGCAATTTACACGCAACATCTTGGAAAATCCCCGACCACCTGGGCACGAAAACGTTTTGGATTCTCGACTCAACTCCCACAAATATTAACTCACTATGGCTTCCACTCTGCACTTCATATCGCCCTCGATGATGGACTCTACCCTGATGAAGAGCAAAGCAAGTTTCGGTGGGAAGGCTGTGACGGAACCGTTATCGATGCCGTGAGCCGAATACCTCTTGCAGCGGACGGGGCCGCCAGTTATCTGCGGTTTGCGGATCGGATGGCGGAATCGATGCAGGACGATCAGGTCGCCGGCATTTTGTTCGCCCGCTGGCCGGAAATCAAAGGAGTCTGGTTTCGTGATTTCCAACGAATCCATAGTTATGCACCCGTCCTGGGACAGTTTGTGACTCTGGACGAATTCATCCTGACCACCGACCATTCGGGACGGCTCTCTCGCCATCAGGAAAAGAGCTATCTCAGCCCGTATCTACTTCAAGCGGTCGCTTATGGCGAGCCCGATCCCGTCAGTCGTTTTCAGCAATCCCTTCAGCGACGGCATCTTTTCGATCGAGCTGCCTGGCTGAATCAAGTTAACGAATTCCTGAGAACGCAGACCCTCTCCCCCGATAACACGGAAGTCTCCCATTGGAAAACCAGAATTGAACGATCCGGCCCGGATCTTCCAGCGGAAGATCAAACTCAAGAGATGCTGACTCCCGAAGAGAAGCCATACAGCGAACAACTCGATGAGCTTGATGCGGAACTTGCCGACTGGACAGAGAATTCTCTCAGAGAAATATCACGCGTCATGACCGCACAGGGAGAAAATCGTCCCGGTCTACTCGTCGTCAATACGATCTCCCAGGACCAAACCGCAGTTGTTGAACTGGAGGGATTTAAAACTCCTCCCGCCTTGAGCAACCACGTCAAAGCAGTTCAATTTGACGACCACCGGAAAGCCGCTGTAGTCGATATACCGGGATCGGGATTTCTCTGTCTGAAAGAATCAGAACAAAGTAACGCCACGAAAAGCCCGCTTCCCGCAGCGGAAGAGATGACTCTTCGCAACGAGCATTTCGAAGTCTTGATCAATTCTGAGTCTGGTGGAATTCAACACCTGAAAGGCTATGGACGCTCTCCCAATCGACTTAGCCAGCAGATCGCGTATCGGTATTTGCTTGAGAAAACCTACCACCCCGATCCTGAAGATCCTGATCATGTTCAGAGAACCAACTACAGCCTTTCGCAGATGACAAACTGTGAAATCCTCTCGAGCGGTCCCGCTTTGGGCGAGATCAAAACGGAATGCGAACTTCTTGACCCGGAAGACCGATCGGTCATCGGCCTCTCTCGCAATACCTATCGAGTCTGGAAGTCTCGCCCCATCGTCGAGATAGATATTGAAATTGAACCGCATATCGAACCGGAAGGAGATCCCTGGAGTTGCTATTTCACATCGCGGTTCGCCTGGAAAGATGAATCGATTGTTTTGACACGTGGTCTATTGCAGGGGGCGCATGGAATTCAGGGAGAACGCTTTGAAGCCCCCTATTACCTTGAACTCGCCGAGAATGATCGACGCACCACGATTTTAATGGATGGTCTTCCCTTTCACCGTCGCTCCGGCTCACGGATGGTGGATTCCATTCTGATTCCTGCTGGAGAATCCAAACGGAGATTTCGATTCTGGATTGCTTTTGATGAGGCCTACCCAATGCAGGCTGCTCACCAGATGCTGATACCTCCTTTAACCTTACGTTTGGATCAGTCTCCCAAAACCGACACCGGATGGTTTTTCCGCCTTAAGCAAAAGAACGTACAAATTCTCGGTTTTGAGCCCATCACCCCCGCCCCGCATCAGGACTCAGATCAGCAATCCACCGGCCTCAGCGTCCGATTACTGGAAACTGAAGGCCGCGCTCGGCGGGTCCAACTCCAACTGCTTATGACTCCTCAAAGTGCGAGAAAACGAGACGCAGCAGGCAATACCGTTGCCGATTTGATGATTCAGAAAAACTCCGTCATCCTTGAAATGCGAAGCCACGAGTTGGCTACCATCGACTTGAATTTTTTCACGGATTCGTGAAAAGTATGCCACCGATATGACTTTGACAATGGAACCACACGCACAGTGACCGAAAGCTCTCCTTCTTCAATCGTCGTGACGATCGACGGCCCCGCTGGATCAGGGAAAAGCAGTGCCGCACGGGCTCTGGCTGAACGCCTCGACTATGAATTCCTGGATACAGGTGCGATGTACCGAGCGGTGGCTTTGAGTTGCCTGAAGAATGAAATCGACCCGGACAACGAAGAAGCCGTAGCAGCCCTGACCAGATCTCTGGAGATCAAATTCCAGGATGGGCGGCTATTTGTCAATGACCAAGAAGTGACTGATGACATTCGGTCTTCCGCCGTCAGCTCCGCGGCCTCAGTTGTGGCCCAGCATTCGAGTGTGCGTGAAATTCTGGTCGATCTGCAACGAGCCTGTGCCTCATCCTCCCCGCTTGTCACTGAAGGACGTGATCAGGGGACCGTTGTTTTTCCTCATGCGTTCTGTAAGTTCTTTCTGACAGCTCGTCCCGAAGTCCGCGCACAAAGACGCTACGATGAAACTCCGAAGAATGATGATCGTCCTGCTTTCGCAGAACTTGTCAGAGAGATTCGCGAGCGAGACGAACGGGATGCGAATCGCTCCGTTGCGCCTCTCAAACCCGCAGATGACGCAATCTCAATAGACACCTCAGATTCTGCGTTGGAAGAGGTGGTCTCCTCAATGGAAACCATCGTGAGAGACAAAATCAAAGACCGAGTCTAATTTCAGCCTTCCAATTGCTTCATCGCGGGGCGGAGTTTCTCTTCTGGGAAAAGCACGAATGAATATTCTCGGCTTTTTAGAATTTTATTCGCATCAGCCCGATGTCGAGCCTGTTCGAGTTCAGTTCTGATTCGGACCTTTGAAGTCTCAACAAATTTGGCGAGTTCTGCGTTGATGAGCTTCAGGCGTCGATAGCGTTCGCAGCCTCGACGGTGGTGTTCGCGTCTCGATTCTCCCAGCCTCTCTCCTGCTTCGGCACGATGCTGCTCGTTGACCAGACGCTGCTTTTCTTCAATCAACGACCGGCATTCCTCACTGTGGGAAACCCCTAAATACTTTTCAGGATTATAATCCAGATCTCTCAGCTTCCTTTGCAACGATTGTTTGGAATTACCAAAGCCCTGTCGATCCATCTCAATTGGTAGATGCCAGGTTCCAGAGAGTGTGAGATACTCCGGAGGCTTAATTCCATAGAAGCGGGTCATCAAACGATCCGTCATTTCATCATATTTTGCACCGCCAATCCCGTGGATAAACAAATCTGAAAGACACAATCGAGCGTACAATGTTGTGGTCAGTGCACGTGACCGAATCTTCCAGCCCTGATTTCGCAGATTGGACAATTGCTCGATCGCTGACTCGGGAGTCGATTCGGCTGACAATTCCAGACGCGCGAACTCTGAGAACTCGGAAGCCAATAAGATCTCCCGATCAACGCGTTTGACGTACAGCGGTTGTCGTCGAGGCGAGGATTCCGACCAGACCCAAAACGGTGCTTCCAGCCATGAATCATGTGCTTTCAGTTCTGGAACCGGGTGAGTCTGGGAACGGATACCGTTCACGTCGCGGTATTCTTCAAGCACCTGATTATAGAGTTCACGAAAACATGGGAGGTGGGAGATCACATGACAGAAGAATCGCCGAAAAGTTTGTGAGTCACAGACCTGGCTTAAGGGGAGCTCTAGATTCTCAAGTCCCCACTGCCGTTCCACGGCATGACGAGCCAGACTCAGGCAATCCGAGAGAGAGTCCCCTCGTTTCGCGGCGTTCACCGCTTGAGGCCAGCATTGAGAGATGAGAGGCTGAATCCCCCACGGATTCATCAGTTCCGAGACTTTCGCTGACAGAGATTCAAACTGGGAGAGATCGCGGACAGAAATTTCCTCCCAAGGATGATCATCCATGGGAGCATCGTACGAGACGTTCACGATTTCTGGTGATACGATTGAACCGGTCGGAACGCTGATCCCGGAACTGGAACCGGAATCATTATCTACGATCAGATGCAACGGCACCGCATTGACCTTCGCGGCCAATCCTCCTAACACAAAATTTTTGGCCCAGACTCCTGAATGAAATAATAAAGGTTGATGACCGTCACAGATCACCCCCTCAGAGTCGGGACGTTGGACAGTCTCCTGCCGCAAATGTGCCGTGTAATTCACAGCGAGATCAATTAATTCATCGCGAGCCGTCTCGCGAAGATCTTTGAGAGAGAGCCCTTGAATATCGAGTTGGGAAGAGTTTAGCTCTTCGCGATTGCGGTAATAAATCTCGTCGACGGAATCCAGTGAAGGTCGCGCGAGGATATCTCCATCCTGCTGAGAGACTTTTAACCGTTTTTGGTCCCAGCCGTTCTCGGCATAGCGAGCACGATCCGCACAAGGATCTCGAACCTCAGATTGTTGATGGGGAGTCGTCACAGACACGTTGCCGCAATTCCCTGATGGAAGTGATAAAATCGAGCGTTCATAGAACAGTTATTGTGAGGAATGACGAACCGTTTTGTCCAGATCACGCCGGATCGTACTCATCAGATGCACTAAATATTACATACTTATTTGCTACAACCCCGCCACTACTCCTCCCCACATCACGATAACCCGCATCGACTGGGAAGTGACGCCGGTGGCAATTGACGAAGTTCAACCTCTGACAAACGCTGCCCCCAACGCTGTTTCTCACGTTCATAGACTGTCAACTAGTACTTGAGACGTTGTTCGCTATCGTCAAGCGATCCCCCGAAAGACCGTTCCTCTTCTAGATAGATCAGTGGAACGGGAAATTCTCGTATTCGCAATTCTTGCGCAACAACCTGAACCCAAAATTGCATCGGCATGGCATAGCCGAGTTCTGACACTTCAAGGTTTTTCAATGCCGTGACACGATAAGCCTTGAATCCACAAAATGAATCGGTGAGCACCAAACCCAGTTCGTCTTTCAACAAGCGGTTGATTTTCATGTTAATGGCCCGGCGTGCCTCTGGAGGTGCCGTATCGTTCTCGAATGCCTGCAAATAGCGACTACCTGAAACGACATCGACCGCATCTGGACTTTCCAAAGCAGCCGCAAGCGCGGGTATCAGACAAGGTTGATGCTGGCCATCGCAATCGATTGTGACCAAGGCATCGAAATTATGCTTCTGAGCGAACCCAAAAGCCGATCGCAGCCCTGCACCATAGCCAAGATTTTGATCGTGATGAATGACGAACAAATCAGACTCCCGATCCAGTAACTCCGAAGTCCCGTCTGTCGAACCATCATCCACCACCAGAATGTTCGAGCTGTATCTGCGAACTTCCGAAAGCACAGCTTCCAGATGATTCGCTTCATTGAACACAGGTAGTGCCGTCAAAACTTTCATAAGAACTCGATCAAGCCAAATGGAAAAAATAAAGAAGCCTATCCACAGTGTGGCATTAGGCCTTCCATTGTAGAACCCCACCATTTTCCTTCAACGCAGACTCGATATTCCTGATAAATGAAAGAAGGAACAATCTCTGCAACAAGACCATTTTCCACTGACAGGCTTGTGAGATTGTGCTGGATTACTAGAATAAAGTTAAATGGTTTGCTTTTGGTAAGACCAAGCGACACTTTGAATAACTCCCCAATGGCAAATCTTCAACTTGGATTTACACATCAGGACAGGAGAGTCTAACATGGCTTACGAATTACCAGATCTTCCCTATGCATATGATGCACTGGAACCCCACATCGATGCACGTACCATGGAAATTCATCACAGCAAACATCACGCCGGTTACGTCTCGAAGGTGAATGCTGCCTTGGAAGGTCACGACGACCTCGCTTCCAAATCCATTGAAGACCTGATCGCTGGTGTGAACAGCCTTCCCGATGATGTGAAAACCGCAGTTCGTAATAACGGGGGCGGTGTTGCCAACCATAATCTGTTCTGGAGTGTGATGTCTCCCGACGGCGGCGGTGAGCCAAGCGGTGAGCTTGCCGAGGCAATTAGTTCCGCATTCGGTAGTTTTGCGGATTTCAAAGAGAAGTTTAATCAAGCCGCAGCAACTCGATTTGGTTCGGGCTGGGCTTGGCTGGGTGTCAAGGACGGGGGGTTGGCGGTTTGCTCCACCCCGAATCAGGATAACCCGCTCATGGTCGGCATTGCAGACTGTAACTGCACTCCGATACTTGGACTCGATGTCTGGGAACACGCCTACTACCTGAACTATCAGAACCGACGTCCCGACTACATCTCCGCATTCTGGAACGTCATCAACTGGGACGAAGTCGCTTCCCGATTTGCTGCCGCCAAGTAATCTTTAGAGAGACTGAGAAATCGAAGAAGCCCTTCCCTGCGGAAGGGCTTCTTTTTTTCGTGGGTCAAATTTTATTCATTGGTAGACGCCTTCTTTCTCGCAGCGACTTCATCCAGAATCTTTTTCAGATTCTCTTTCTGGTCGTCTGTGAGAACGTTTTTCACTTCAGCGTCCTCCTGTTTTTCGAGCTCCGCCAACTGCTGTTCGAGAACTTCAATCTGCTCGCGATACTTTGCCTGAATCGCATAGATAGATTCTTTCTGCTTGGGACTCAGCCCCAGCTTGCCGTAGTGGTTGGGGACTCGACCGCGCGGTTTTTTTCGAACCTTCTTTTCGGTTTTGGGGGCAGAGTCTTCTTGCGCCTGGACAGTCTCCGTGAGAATGGGAAACGAAGGATCGCCACTAAGAGTCAAGCAGCCCAATACAAGGTAGAGCAAAGCATGGAATGATAAGAGTTTCTTCATCGACATCTCCTTAGACAATATTTGCGCATGGAAATAATTGGTCTGTTGTGGAGATGGAAACCGGTTCGACCGACGCCGGCATCATGTTAATGTGTCTAGAACAAGCGTCGATTGCAATGACTTTTTGAGCAGAATGGTGTTTTTTGCACTTCCCAGCTCGGTGCCCTCAGTTTCTGATCTTTCAGATTCAAAGCTTTCCAGGGGGAAATGTCATTTTCTAGCCCTGTGAGTCATTTTTTAATTCGCTCAGCGGAACGGAGTTAGTCGGCTCGGAGAGAACTTCCGCCAACGTCGATTCCGAGAGTGCTCGTTCCACTTCGCCCATGGCATTATCCATACGACGATGAAGAGGACAGAGATGTGTCCCATGTGATTTCAAATCCAGAGGGCAGGTTTTGATTCGGACAATGGGATCCACGCTATTCACAATGTCCAGAATACTGACTTCGTCAGGGGATTTCGCCAATCGGAACCCCCCATAAAGCCCTCGTTGTGATCGCACAAGCCCCTTTTTGGCCATCGCCTGAAGAACTTTACTTAAATAGGCGGGGGGAACCTTGGTGACCTCTGCGATCGACTCAGTCGCTTGGGGTTTTTCTGTATTTTGCCCCAGAAAGACCATGGCTCTCAGGGCATATTCGACGGTTTGTGAAAACATAGCGACCACCTGCCATTAATTGGACCTTGACATCCTATTTATCGTGCCGTAATTTTAAGATACTTCACCGCAGATAAGGTGAGAAGTTCAAAGCCGCTCGAATTTAAGGAGTTACAAATTATGTCATCGGCCCTGAAACACATTGATGAACCTCGACTTGAAACAGATCTCAGCTATCGTTTTGAATACCTGACTGAATTCATGGAGTTCACAGGCGACGATATCGAAACGATACACGGAGCCGCTGAGACCCTCGCTCCACTGGTCCCTACCCTCGTGGACGCCGTCTACGACAAACTGTTTCAATATGACGCGACAAAAAGACATTTTGTTCCTCGACAACATGGATACGAAGGGGCAGTTCCGGAATCCGTCGAAGAACTTCAACTCGACCACGAGCAGATTCAATTCCGAAAACAGCATCTCTCCAACTATCTCGTCAAACTGGTCTCGGCTCCCTATGACACAAAACTGGTTGAGTATCTGGATCTGGTCGGCAAAATTCACACCCCGGGGAAAGGAAGTCCGCAAATCAACGTGCCTCTCGTTCAGATGAATGCTTTGATGGGGTTTGTGGCCGATGCCTTCAACGCCACTATTTTTTCATTGGGTCTTCCGGCGGAACAAACAGAAAAAGCTGTCCGAGCATTTTCGAAACTGCTGTGGCTCCAAAATGACTTGATCAATCGACACTACTGTGAAAGATCGTAATTTACTCCAGATGCCCTTCGGCGGATCCGGCTTTCCTCAAAGAGCTGAGATATTCCACGAGATCACGAATATCTGACAGAGAAAGCTGTTTGACGAGATCGTCAGGCATGCCGGACCGCCCAGGGGCGCGATCCTCTATTTCGTCTTTATCGACTCTCACCAGAGTCCCATCATTCAACATCACCGTCACGCTCTGATCCGTCTCCTCTTTCACGATTCCGGTGATAACTTTCCCGCGATCGGTAACAATGATGGCTGTTTCAAAACCTTTCGCAATCTTCGCGTTGGGATTAACGATTGATTCCAGCAAATAGTCCCGTTGCTTTTCGAAGCCAATTTTGGACAAGTCGGGACCAACTTCTCCTCCCGATCCATTCACTTTATGGCATCGTCGACAGGACGCATCACTTCGCCCAAAGAAAATATCGTAACCTCGCTGCCGGTCACCACCCTTCAAAGCGACTTGGTATTTTCGGAACGGATCCCCCGTCTGGGATAATTGCTCCTCATACGTTTTCACCAGTTGTTGAAACGCCGGTGATTTTCTCTGTTTCGCGGCGAGCAACACATCCAATTGGATTTCGGTCGCCAACTGCCCATCCACCAAATGCTCTGCAAGACGTTTCAGAATGTGATTGGCCTCTGGAATTTTCAAAGGACTCAAGTCGGCAATCGCGGACTGTTTCTCAAGCGGAGTTCCCCCGTCGATCGCCTGCTCCAATTCCGGAAATGCTGCCGCAGGGTTTCGGGCCAACAACAATGATCGACCGACAGCCCGTAACTCCGGAATCGCTGATTCCAAGGCACGTTCGACCCCCCGCGGTAATTCATCCGCCTGCAAGGCTGACAAAGCCCGCAGCGCGGAAACTCGATTGTTATTTGTCTCTGCCTCGTCCTCGAACAGTGACCACAGAAGCGGATTGACATCCCGAATTTCATAGGTTGAGGCTAGCTGAATACCCAGGGTTCGCAATTTTTCATTCGAAGACAATAGTCCTGGTAAGCAGGATTCTATCTCCTGCCCAAGTCCGGTAGTCGGCTCTCTATCCAATGGACGCCATGAGCCAATGACTCGATCCAGAGGACCAGGCGTATTCCACTCTTGCAGCAACTCCGCGGCTAACACTCGTACTGGATCAGAAACCGAAGTATCTGCTGCGATTGAAGCCACTTCTGCTGCATATTCTCGTTTACCGTCTCTAAAGGCGGCGTGAATTACCCGTCTCATCAAAGGATCGATAGTTCTCAATTCGCGATTTGCAACCAGAGCAGCTAGCTCGCTGTTCAGTTCTTCCATTGGTTCATCGTGAATCGCACGAGCTGCTGATAAAATCAAGCTGGGGTTGGGATCTTTCAGAAATAAGGCAATTCGAGGATCGTCGAGCCTTCTCAACGCCAGCAGTATCCCCAAACGCTCGGCATCCCCCGCTTCGGAAATGGAACCCACTAACCATTGAGGGTTGATCTTTCCGATTCCCACGAGTCCCATTACCGCCGAATGACGAAGAACCGGATCTTGATCCCCAACCTGACTCAAAATCGAAAACATCAGGTCAATATCTGCCGAAGCCGTATCTCCTCCAAGATCTCCATTGTGATAGATACGTCCGAAACTCAGCGCCGCCAAATGACGAACTCGTGGCGAGGGATCATCACGAATCAAATCACGCAGAATGTCCAAACATCCCGCTTCATTGAAATCACCGAGCACGCGTGCGAGTTGCGCGCGAATCTCTTCATCTTCGTCGCTGGAGAGTTCGCTGATTTCCTGAAAAAGGCTAAGCGGAACATCCTTTGACAACACACTTGGATTTCTCAGCAGTTGGCCAATCCCCCAGAGACCGTGAATCCTGGACATTCGCGGCTGACCGGAAGCCACAGTCTGTTTCAGGAGAGTGACTGAGCATTTCTCGCTCTGAATTCGATTCACAAGTTCAAACTGTGAAGCCTGCCGCACACGACGGTCCGCATGGCTCAGATAACTCACCAATGATTCATCTTCAAGCTCTCGAAACCCAGATGCGAAAAGCGACTGTACCTCGGACCGGATGGCCGTATCCTCACCAGAACTGAATCGATACAAACGGCCTTTACCGGGACCATTCCAACCGTTGACCCAATCGGTCAGATACAGACTCCCGTCGTAACCGAAATCAACATCTGTCGCTAACACTGACCAGAGAAACTGATGCGAGTCAGTGAGTTCAAACGAAGCTCCCTTGGGAACCACTGAGAAAGATCGAATCCCGCTGTTAGGACTGGAACCGCGAAAATCTGCCATAAAGAAATGGTCCTGATAGCGTTCCGGCAATCCAACTCCCGGATAAAATGTCAAACCGGAGGGTCCATCGCCAAGATTTGCTACTGGAGGAATGATGTACGCTGGTTGTTTCTGCGTTGTTTGGGGATCCGCTCGATGTGGGTACCACATCCGTTCACGATTCCAGGGACCACGATCCGAAAGATATTGAAAATACATTCTCCATCCCGTATCGCCGTCCTGGACGACATAAACCCAGCGAGCCTGATCGCCACTGTCCGAATTGTTATCACCTGTGAAGAGATTGCCGAAATTATCAAAAGCCAGTTCCTGCGGGTTCCTTAATCCATACGCAAAAACTTCCAGGTGAGAGCCATCCGGTTCGCATCGGAAGACGGCTCCGGTATCGGGGCGTTTCAATCGAACTCCCTCCTGGGTCAACACGTTGTATCCGCGATCGCCGATACTGAAATAAATTCGCCCATCGGGCCCGAGCGTGAGGCCGTGCATATCGTGACCGCGAAAGGCGACTCGCACACCATAACCGTCATGCAATGTCTCGCGAACATCCGCACGACCATCCTGATTGGTATCGCGCAATCGATAGAGCTTCGGAATACATGTGTAATAGACATCTCCATTAAACGACAAAATCCCGGCTCCTGTGCCATCCTCGATCGCATTGAACCCATCCGCATAGATCGTGGACCGATCCGTGGAGCCATCCGCATCGGTATCTTCCAAAAGACGAATCCGATCCTGTTCTTGAGAGTAATCGGCGACTCTATCTCCAAGGTGTTTTTTGAAGAAAGCAATGCGGTCCTTAACGGTTTGTGCAGCCAGGTCATCGTGTAACCAGTCCATGTGGGACCGATTATCCTCCACCCCTTTTTGCTGCCGAAACGTTTCCGCGATGTAAAACCGCCCCTGAGCGTCAATGCAAAACGCCACTGGATTTGCGAGATCGGGCTCCGCGGCTACGAGAGAAGGTTCCAGAAATTTCGGAATTTGAAACCCTTGAATCGCCTGTTTCCCTTCCGCAGAAGCATCCGAGATTTCTGGTTGATATTTCGATGCCTTCTCTTCGGACATAACTGTCGCGATCAGAGAGAAAGAAAACAAACAGAAATAACAACAGGTGCGGAGAATAAAAAAAAGGTGCGACATGAACTCAGTCTCACTGGTTACGAACAGAATGGCGGAACATAGAGTTGCTCAAAACAGATTATTCTGGTCGATTCAGCTACGAGTGACAACTGTGAATTGACATCGAATATTAGTTGGGGGCATCCTGACGAATGACCGACGATCCGGGAGGAGGAGGGGCTTCTTCACGGGGAGAAACCGGCCAGGTAAGCGTAAAACGGCTTCCTTGCCCGACCTTGGTCTCAAAGATCAATTCTCCATCATGTTCGTGAATAATTTTTCGGGAGACGGCAAGTCCCAGTCCGGTTCCACGACCTCCTTTAGTGGAATGAAACGCCTCAAAAATCACTTGTCTTTGGTCCTCGGGAATTCCAGGACCGTTGTCGGCGACTGAAACATACAAACGGTCGCCCTCCGCATCGTATCCCGCTTTGACAACCAAGATCCCGTGCTCCACTTCCTCTACTGCATCAAGCGCGTTGGTAAGTAGATTGAGAATAGAACGATGGATCGACTCCACATCATAGCGACTTTCGGGAGTCTCATGATCCAGCTCAGTTCGAATCTCGACTCCCGCTTCTTCCGCTCTTTGTGAAACGATCTGAATCGCATCCTCAACCGTTTTGGAAAGGTCATTCACCGTGTAATCAGGCTCACGATCCTTACTCACAGAGAGCATATCTTGAACGA
Source organism: Planctomycetaceae bacterium (assembly GCA_014762625.1). Taxonomy (GTDB): domain Bacteria; phylum Planctomycetota; class Planctomycetia; order Planctomycetales; family Planctomycetaceae; genus JABURQ01. Next base: position 35,605 of record JABURQ010000207.1, read on the forward strand.
GGTTGTAGATGCGATTCTGGTTTCGATCGACGATCTCCCAACCACTCCGGATGACCTCCGGTTTCGAACTCTCCAATCCGTTATCGATGAGGTAGACCCCTCCCCGTATTCCCTGCAGAATATTTTTGATGTGGTGGCTGATCGCTGCGACCGCCTCTCCCATTGCCGCCATTCTCTCGGCTCTGATCAATGCTTCTTGATAACGGTGATTTTCGACCGTTAACGCTGCCTGTCGTCCGACCGCCATCAGCAAATGCAGATGAGCCTCAGTAAAGTGATTCTGATATTCATCATCGTGAGCAGGATGATTCCGCGTGGTATCGACATAGACAACACCAACCTGGTCATATTTTCCTTGCATGGGGACGCAAATTGCTTCTCGAATGCCCGCTTTGAGAATACTTTGCCCCGATTGAAATCGCTGATCCTGCTGAGCATCAGAGGTTCGAACGCCTCGTTTCTCAAGTTGGACATAATCAACGATAGTCCGTGAGACAGGTATTTGTTGGGTGGATTTGTCACCCAAAGTGTGGACGGCATATGCCTCCAGATCGTCATTTGCAGGATTTTTGAGCAACATACAACCGCGTTCCGCGCCGACCGCATTCAAAACTTCTTCCAGAACCTGTTGCAGAATCTGATCTAAAGAGTGCGAAGAACTGACGGTTTCTTCAGTGATGCGATAAAGGGCCTGCAGATTCGCCAGGGTTGCGTGATCGTTTACCGTTTCCGGAAACTGCTCGGGGCCAAATATCAACTGGGACTCATCGAGAGAAGCTTGCGAAACAATACTGGATCGATGCTCATCAGACGGATCGTGAAACAAGTGGATTTTATCGATAATGTCTGAAGGTTGGCCCATTTGCTGTGAAAACATCAAAGTCGTCCGGCCAATCAGAAGGGTATCACCATCGTCGAGGATCTGACGGGAGATCTTCTTCCCGTTGACGAGAGTTCCGTTCGAACTGTTCTCGTCAACGATCATAAATCGTCCCTCTTCCTGATGGAGAGTCGCATGCAGACGCGATACCTCCGTATCAGCCAGACGTATGTCGGAACCAATACCTCGACCAATCCGGTAGAGAGAGCGTTTGAGATCGAAACGTGTTCCCTGACCTTCGCCATGAACAATCAAAAGAGTCGCGATCTTCACAATTCCATGCTCATAATATTAGAGACGGAGTAATCATGTCATGCCGGGTTTATGGCATCATTGATTCTCAGTAAAGGCTGGTTGGGCGTGGTTCCGCATCTCGGTACATCGTGCGGACGATCCGAAAACCGATTTTTTTATAGAGTTCAATGGCTTGGCGGTTATCAGCAGTCACCTCAAGAGAAACTCGCGGTATCCCAATTTGCTGAAAACCATGCAGGCACCGTAACACGAGCGCCCGACCTAGGCCGAGGGAGCGATGTTCAGGAATAACCCCCACGTTCTGAATAGCGCCCACCATCGATGTGTGAGCTAGCCCCTGAATGGTGCCGACATCATGGAGAAGATCATCCTCCAGAGAACGATACGAAATCAACCATGTCGCTTCAGGTAGAAAACTTGACTGCCTTGCAATGTCCTGCATCAAGCGAAGACAACCTTCACGTTCTCCGAGACAGGGAAAGACTCGCGAGTCAAGTTCGTCCCGAAAACAGAGATGTTTTGTTTCTGCGTGCCGCTCCAGAACCGTATGAATATCGACAGAGTGATTCCAAGCGGTCCAAAGATAACCTTCAGGGAGGTTTGCAAGAGGCAATTCACGTTGTCGGAGATTGATCTCCATTCGGAATCTGCGATAGTAAGTCACATCCTGCAACATGGATGAACACCTCAAAGTTTCCAAGAGACTACTCAGGTGGACTGAGAGCTTTATTTGATTCTACCATGGTTCAGACCAAGGTCAATCATTGAGTGCATTCTTCCCTAATATTTGTAATTGTATGGACTTAGCGAATGAGAAAACACAGGTTGTGACTTGTTTCACGCTCCTTTTGCTAACAATCACACCACCTTGTCTTTTCAACCCATTGTCGATTGCATGAACCTGTGTGACTGTGGAAATGTCTTATGATGACGGCCCGTCTAAGCAATCGATAGATGGAAACAAGGTTTCAAAAAAGTAGACGCGTGATGACTTGAACCCGTAAGGAGATTCGATAAGATTTGAACCACATGAGGTTTGCGGCGGAGTAGCTCAGTTGGTTAGAGCAGCGGAATCATAATCCGCGTGTCGGGGGTTCAAGTCCCTCCTCCGCTACTTCTTGATCAGATACAATCACTTTTGTGAAGAATATCCTATAGATCACGATGATTTCGGGCGTATAGCTCAGTTGGTTAGAGTGCGTCGTTGACATCGACGAGGTCACTGGTTCGAATCCAGTTACGCCCATTTACCTCTCAGATTCTCTGAGAGGTTTTTTTTTGATGAAACATCTTTGCTTTTATTAACTTTGAAGGTGCGTAAAAAAACCGGGCTGGTCTGATGACCAACCCGGTCAATTTCCTGACGCAGGGTCTCTTCTACAGGATTGTCGATCAGAACGTGATAATCACGTCAGAACCGAATGTCGTGTAGTTAATTTGAGGATCACCACTGTTGAGGTCTCCTCCACCAGACCAGTCGTGACGAACTTCAGGTCGCACGATCAGCCAATCGCCAGTCGTGTTTCCACAGCTGTCTGTCGAAACAAGCGGCTTGATATTCACCCCGGCCGTGACTTCGTAGATCGACTGAGATCCATCTCCAACCGGTGAGCTTCCTGATTTCCACCATTCGGCACGAAGACCAGCAGCCAACTTGTCACTAATTGTATAGAACAAGTATTGATTAATGGCCAACTGATGATCGCCACCAGAGTTGGTATCAACTAGGTCGGTCTGGAAAACGTAGTTCAAGTCATCGGTCAACACGACGTCAAGCACCAAGCTGTGTGAGTAACCTTCCCCACGCCAGCCGAGATCTCCGAGGGTAGTGATGTATGTGGCCGTCACATTATCACCCAGGCCAACACTGGCACCACCAAGGAAGTTACTTCCATCATCGTATTGATCGAAGCCTGTGTCCCATCCGGCAGTCCACCCACCGTATAGTTCCACATTGTCGCTCGCCGTGTAAGTCACCAAAGCACCACTGTGAGTAAACGGTTCATTATTGAACATGGTGTAGGCGTGGCTGTAAAAGAAGTTATCCGGGGCAGTCACAACCTCGTAACCGACGAGGGTGTAAAAGTGGCCGAATTTAACATTCCAGTCACCATTGGCTACTTCACCGTACAGCTGCGGAATCGCGAAACCGTACAGGCCATGATTCCAGTTATCACGGTTATCAAAAGACTCCGATGCTCCGAAAGCGACAGTATCATCGGCATCCAGTCCGTACATCATGTCCACGCGGAAACCAAAATCCGTCCCGCAGGATCCGTCGGCTGCTTTTTCCACATACAGCCAAGCCTGATTCAAACCCTGACGCTGATCGGAACCTGCAACCTGTTTGTCGTTGAAGTTCAAATCGAAGCGTGAAGAAGAATCACTTTGGTACCCGTACTGAACCCAACCACCAACATCGATTCCGGAATCTCCACCACCGAGAAGTGAACAGCCATTTCCACAGCCAGTTGCGGAGCAACTGTCGCCGCACATGTCACCACATGCATCTCCGCATCCACTGCCAAACACACTGTCGACACTCATGGTCTCAAACAGATCGAGCTCGATGGCAGACGCCTGCCCCGTTCCCGCTGTCAGCATTCCGGCAGCAGCGACGCAGCCGAGAAGCCATTGTTTTTTGAATAAGTTTTTCAGAAACATCCTGTATTTCCTCCTGAATTTGTAGGTTCTCATCCGTCCTATGAAGCCCTCGGGCTGTTGTGCATCGTTCTCCTTTGCATCACTGCTCAGGAAGATACTTACCCTGTCAGGAAACTTCCCGATGCCACCTGGGCATGCAGGAAGAAAGAACGCGAGCGCACATTTAGGACTCTTTTTTTTTATCGGAACCGGCTCAAGGCCACAGCACCAAAAGAAAAAGAGACCGCACAGTGGGAATTATCGATACAGTGCCACGCAAGTTGCCTACCTGCCTGCTTGCTTAACACATTAAGCTTATCGGTTTGAAAGAACGACAAAGCTGAGCCAAAACACTACAAATACAGAGTCTATGAGAAATCTCCCCATTCGAATCATAGGGGAGTATTTTATACCCTCGCTCTAATATTCGTTGGAAACTTCCGATGCTGCTTCAATTCCTGAGAAATCTGCTTCAAATGATTGCCGAATAATTTTTTCTTTCACTTCTTTTTTGAGCTTGGAAATGGCCTCATCAATGGGCATTTCACCCAAATCACCATCAATTCTGTCTCTCAGTGAGACGGCCCCTTGCGCCTCCTCCTGAGCCCCTACAATGACCATATAGGGTATCAAATCCAACTGGGCTTGACGGATCTTTGCGTTGACCTTGGCACTGTGCTGATCCACAGTGATTCGAAATCCGGCTGATCGAAATTGCGACTCGACCTGCTTTGCGTAATCGAGATGCTTGTCACTCAGTGGCAAAATGCGAACCTGTTCCGGGGCCAGCCAGAGCGGAAAAGCCCCAGCGAAATGTTCGATCAACATTCCCACGAACCGCTCCATCGACCCAAATGGAGCACGATGGATCATAACGGGACGATGTGCAGCGTTGTCGCTTCCAATATATTCTAGCTCAAAGCGTTCCGGCAGATTGTAGTCGAGCTGAACAGTCCCTAATTGCCATTCTCGCCCGAGGCAGTCGCGAACCATGAAATCTGCCTTGGGGCCGTAAAACGCTGCTTCACCGGGTTCTTCCACAAAATTAAATCCTGCCTCTGTCAAGACGTGCCTCAACGTCGCTTCCGCCCGATCCCAGTTCTCTGCCGAACCAACGTACTTATTACTATCTGGATCTCGTAGGGAGAGTACCACGCGGTAGTCTTCAAGCCCCACACTCTTCAAGACGAACTGGACAAGTTCGAGAGTGGAACGAAACTCTTCCTCGACTTGGTCAGGAGTACAAAAGAGGTGCGCGTCATCCTGGGTCAAGCCGCGCACGCGCAACATACCGTTGAGTTCACCAGATTGCTCGTGACGATAAACTGTTCCAAATTCAGCGAGTCGAACGGGGAGATCTCGATAACTGCGTGGTTGTGACTTATAAATCTGAACGTGATGTGGACAGTTCATTGGCTTGAGCAGATATCGTTCCTGCTGATCTTGCCATTTTCGTAACACCTGAAGTTTGTCTTCGACGGAACCGGATTTTGGAAATGCTGACAAATCGATTCCCATCACGGCAGCGGCCTCTAGAAGTTTTTGTTCTTCGTCTGCGGAAGGCTCGACATAATCCTCATCTTTCGGATCCAGTTTACGAATCCAGAAATCGATCATCTGCCCACCATCGTGTCCAAAAATGGGCGTGAACTGGGAATCGCGATAGTAGGGAAAATGACCACTCATCTCGTAAAGCTTGGCCCGCCCGATATGAGGCGAATAAACTGGTTCGTAACCCCGATTAAGCAGCTCCCGTTTGATGAAATCCTCGAGTAATGACCTGACAATCGCCCCCTTGGGTTGCCACAAACAAAGTCCCTGACCAACGTCATTGGAGATTGTGAACAAGCCTAATTTTTTGCCCAGAACCCGATGATCCCGACGCTTGGCTTCCTCAATCTGATTGAGATATTTATTCAAATCTTTCTTGCTGAACCAGGCGGTTCCATAGAGTCTTTGCAAACGACGATTCTGAGCATCACCCTTCCAATACGATCCCGCCACCGATAGCAATTTGAACGCCTTGATCTTGCCGGCATCAGGGATATGTGGCCCCCGACACAGGTCGACAAACTCGCCCTGACGGTAGAAACTGAGTGTATGGTGATCGGCAAGTCCCGTTTCAATGTGTTCGACTTTCAGGCTTTGATCCATCCCATCGCAAAATTTGAGTGCTTCATCCCGATCGAGTGAGAACCGTTCAAACGGTTCTTTCTGCTTGATAATCGATTTCATTTCCGATTCGATCCGAGCAAAATCATCCTCACTGATGGGACGCTCCAGATCGAAGTCGTAGTAAAATCCTTGCCCCAATGTGGGACCAAATGCGAGATTGACTCCCGGATAGAGTTTCATGACCGCACGAGCCATCACATGAGCGCACGAATGTCTTAAGACACCAAGGGCTTCGGGATCCCGCTCAGTCAACAGGCGAAGAGGAATAGGCCGCGTTTCCGTCACTTCTTCAAGAGGACGCATGGCATCTACAATGAGTCCGTCGATTTCCGCAGCAACGGTCGCATCCGCCAATCGTGAACCGATGCTGGCAGCGACATCCAAAGCAGAAGAATTCTCCGGATACTCTTTTTCGGTTTCGTCCGGAAGCTTCACAGTAATCATGTGATTCTCAATGAGAAAAGGAAGACCGGCCGAGCCGCCGATACGAAGGGCGTCACTCTTTAAGCACGATCGAATTGCCACTTGACGTTATATCTGGGAATGCATTGTCGCGTCAACCATCCCTCAAAGCATTCCTGAATTCTCGATGAAGGTTGATGAGATCGCCAACGCGAGGGTTCCTTCGATTCAAATGAGACGATAGGTTAGCTTTAAGCTCTCTTAAACACTTTCCCTGTCGTCCTTTCATGGAAACCGGACATGCAAATACTGCTTACCAACGATGATGGAATTCACTCCCCCGGCCTGCACGCTCTCTACGATCAACTGCAACGTCTCGGGCAAGTCCAACTCGTTGCTCCGGCGGTCGAACAAAGCGGTGTCGGCCTTTCCATCACTTATCTGCATCCACTTCAGGTTCGAGAAGAACTCCAAAACAACGAGCACTATGGTTGGGCAGTGCATGGTAGTCCGGCGGACTGCGTCAAGATGGGGGTCCTTGAATATTGTGAAGAACGTCCCGACCTGATCGTGAGCGGTATTAACTCCGGTTCGAACGTCGGAATCAATGTTCTCTACTCCGGCACCGTTGCCGGTGCGATCGAAGGGTCATTTTTTGGCATTACTTCGGTAGCTGTCTCCAAAGCAATCGAGACGCAACCCGATTACGAAAAAACGGCTCGCTCAGCAGTCGACGTGATTGCCCAGATTCTCGATCAGAATCCTCCTGAAGGATCACTCTGGAATCTCAACTTTCCCGATGAATCATTCGGCCATCCAAAAGGACTTAAAGTCTGCAAGCTCGGAGTTCGCCGCTTCAAGGAAGAGTTGGAAAAACGAATCGACCCTCGGGGTCGCCCCTACTACTGGAGTGGAATCGATTACCTCGTGAATAAGGACATGGAATCAGGAACGGATCTTCGTGAAGTTGCGGACGGGTATGTGACACTGACCCCCATGCACTTCGATCTCACGAATCATGAGGGGATCAAGCAATACAATGCAGTGGACTGGGAACTGTGACGTATGTGCAGGAAGTCTATATATTATTAACCATCTTCCATGAATCGCTGTCTTCTGAAGATTGCAACTTGCTCGACCAAACTTCTTGCACTAAGCTCCAGATAAGGCCAAACACAACGTTGTTGAGCCTGTGAAGTCCTACAAAAAACATACTTCTTCAGATCACAACACGCCAAAAATGAACGTCTCAACACTCGCCTACATCGGGCCTGAAAACGCAATGCCGCTCTTATCTGCCATCGCCACACTCATTGGCGTTGTTCTTATGGCGGGCAAAACCACTTTGAAGTTGATTTTTCAAACGGTTCTTAGTTTTGTCGGCTTAGCTGGCGATTCCCGGGAGGTCAAAGCCGCCGATTCCAGTCAAAACTCTTAGTGGAACTCTCATTGGAGGCCGCCGAATCTCCTTCGTTTTGGTTCTCGTAGCAATCTCATCATGATGTGAGAACCGGACTATCGTTCTCTACTTTGAGATGAGGAATTTGCCTGTGAGCCACATCTCTGTAGATCAGGATTCGAAGGCAAAACCCGACTCTCAATGGAAGATTGCTTTTTCCTACTTCACCTTCTCTTTGGTGTTGGGGCAAACAACCGGCATCTTATCGGCCCTATATGGTTTCTGGTACTGTTCCCGGTTTGGATTCATTGGTCCTTACTCATGGGATCTGCATCGTTGTTGGACTCCGATTGTAAGCGACATGGTGCTTGCTGTCATATTGCTGATTCTGGCATCTCCGATCGCAATCATCTTTCGCAGAAAATCTTTCAATTTTATTTATCCCGGTACCACGACCTTCTTTCTTATCTCCGGCCTCCTGCTTTCCACACATAAAATCAACATTTTGGCCACGATACTGCTCTCTCTGGGACTCGCAATTCAGGTCGGACGAAATTTCCAGAATTCTCCCACTTCCATCCTAAAAGCTTGTCGCAGAATCGCTCCCGTCGGTTGTTCTCTCATACTCATTGCGGCTGCCACAATCTTGGGTATTCGATCGCAGGCAGAGCGTATCTCTATTTCTAAGTTGCCAGATGCCCCACGCCATGCTCCAGATATCCTCTTCATCGTATGGGATACTGTTAGGGCCGATTACGTGGGAACATTCAATGATTCGGGGGTCCCCACTCCTAATCTCGACAAACTGGCCGCTCATGGAACCGTGTTCCAACGAGCCGTGGCTCCGGCATCATGGACTCTCCCATCTCACGCGAGCATGTTTACCGGCCAATTTCCCCACAATTTATCAGCAGACTGGATGACACCCATTCCCGATGAACGAGAAATGCTCGCTGAAGTTCTGAGTGATCATGGCTACCTAACTTCTGGGTTCGTAGCCAACATCGGTTATTGTGGACGAAACTCGGGCGTTCACCAAGGATTCTCACACTTCGAAGACTACAAGTTGACATGGAAGAATGTCATTCTCTCGAATTTCTATCTTAAGGTTTTGTTGAGTCGTTTTGCTATTCAACGATGGCCACATCAAACTGAAAGCAAGACTGGTCAGGAAGTGACTCGTGATTTCCAGAAATGGAAAGAACGGCCCCCTCAGAATCGACCAAGCTTTACCTTTCTCAACTACATGGATGCGCATACTCCTTATCTCCCGAAGAAAATCCATAGCCGTCCTCTCACTCAATACGAAGTCACGGAGATGCTGTCATACGATCAAAAATCTCCCGAAGAGATCAGTGACCGACTGATAAAGTTGGCTGTAACCTGCTACAGAGCTCAAATTCATGCTCTCGACCGAGAGCTCGGGAAAATCCTTAACTTCTTGAAACAGAGAAATGAACTTCAAAACACAGTCGTTATTGTGGCTTCCGATCACGGCGAACAATTTGGAGAACACGAGCATTACTATCATGGCAACAGTCTCTACCAATCTGTCGTCCATGTCCCTTTGGTGATCTGCGATTTTCGTCAAGCTCAAGCCTCAGACGTTGTGGAACGACCAATTTCGCTGAGAAACATCGGAGCAACTGTTCTCGAATTTGCCGGCATCAACTCAGGACATTCGATCCGCGGAACTTCTCTCATTCAAATGGCAAGCACCACCACACATGCCAAGCAACAAGATGTTGTGTACGGATTTAACTCGATGGAGGCACTGAAAGACCCTCGTTACCCAAACCTTCCGTTCATGCTAAATTCTATAGGTTGGAAAGGACGGTTGGACTTATGGATCGAGGACTCTCACTCTTTCATCCGAGGGCCCGGCCAACAGTCGGAACTTTATGATTTGACGACGGACCCGACCGAGCAAAATGAGATATCGTCGGAGAAGTCGGCTAAAGCTTCCAAACTGAACTCTCAACTCGAATCATTTCTTGACAAATGAACGCTCTCGATTCTTTTCAGATCCCCTGGCATACCCATGCTCTCGCGGGCACAATCTCGCGTTTTTCCGGTTTCTGGAAGTGGCTCGGTAATTTGGAAACTGCGGGCCTCAAAGAAGAGTTAAGCAAAATCAGCATCGAGAAACCGATCTATATTTGTGGCCTGGCTCGCTCCGGCAGCACAATCTTGCTGGAAAGTATTGCATCACAACCGAAGATTGCGACTCATCAATATCGTGACTTTCCCGGCATCTTCATTCCTTATTGGTGGAATCACGGAGGTAAAAAACAGAAGTCTGAGGAATCACCTCGCGAACGCGCCCATCGGGATGGATTGATGGTGACCACGAACTCCCCTGAAGCCATGGAAGAAATCCTCTGGATGGCGTTTTTTGCCGATCTGCACAATCCGTCGGTAAGCCAAGTCATGACAAAAGAGACCAGCAATCCCGAATTTGAAAGTTTCTATCGTGATCACATTCAAAAAATGATCCTGACGAGAAAAGGAGAACGTTTCGCCTCCAAAGAAAACTACAACATCACCCGCATGCAATATCTCTTGAAACTTTTCCCCGACGCAAAATTCGTGATCCCCATTCGGGAACCTCTTCATCACGTCGCCTCTTTGATCAAGCAGCACAAACTGTTTATCAGAGGCGAACAAAAACACCCCCGAGCCTTAGAGCATATGAGGAGGGTCGGTCATTTTGAATTCGGTCTCGACATGCGTCCCATTAACACCAACAACTCTCGCCGGCTCGAAGAGATTGATTCTCTGTGGAAGAAAAACGATGAAGCGCGTGGCTGGGCCAGATATTGGTCGGAGCTCTACCGATTTGTCGCAGAGTTATTGGAATCCGATTCTCAACTGAGAGACTCGGCGATCCTCGTCCCCTTCGAAACTCTTTGCCAGGTTCCTGAAAAGACGCTTTCTCGTGTGATGTCGCATTGTGATTTAACAGACGATGAAGCCGCCCAACAATTCTCTCAGAAAATTCAAGCACCAACCTACTATCAACCAGAGTTTACCAAAGACGAAATAAATGCGATTGATGATGAAACTCGTGACACAGTCGATCGCCTTGCCCCCTTCCAGGACCAATTTCTGACATTTCCAAATCAGTGATGCTTCAAAGGTGTGTCGTCCAAGGAGCGCTGTTGAATTTCATTCTCAGGGCGAAACTGTTGGAAATGAGGATGGTCCGGCAATTCAAAGTGTTGTTTTCGACTGGCGACAGTTTCTCCGACCTGCCGTATGTGTGATTCCGAGATAGGACCGAGCCGACCGGAGGCCACACGCAGGTAAGGCAAATTCTCTGGTTCGAAATCCATCAAGCGCGCTGCCGTTGCATCCAGGGCTGTCAGATTATCTCCCATCAAGATCATATTGGAATGGATCGGCTCCCCGGCAATCGGTCCATCACCCTGCATTCCTATGATTCCGTCGATGATGCCGAGATGAGGCCGGACTGTGGCATTAATATCCAAAATCGACTGCGAGATACCATGATGGTGCAGCACGTTTTTAGGCCAGCCATACGCGATCCCCGGCATCAACCCGAACAGATTCTTCATTGAAGCGGTGACTCCCGCCCAATGATGTGTTTTCATTTTTGCCAGCGAGACCACCAAATCAGCTCGTTTCAAACATTCGGGAAGCATGAACGTTTTCATCTTGGTAAAGCCAAGCCGATTGTTGCGGGCGAACACCTCCCCATGATTCAAGTCGACGAACTCCAGCTTTTCATCTTTGAGAACCTGATCCATCCCCGTCTTTTCGACCAGATACCATGTATCCGTATGGTGCGCCGGTCCCTCCGCCACGAATACCTCTTTAGCATCCCAGCGACGAAACGTTTCAGCAACTGCTTGCACGACGAACGGATGAGTATGGAGCTGTTCGGCTCCCGGACTAGTTTCGACCCGACTCGGTTTCAGCAGCACCGATTACCACCGAACGTTGTTAGGCTACCCAACAAACTCATTC
>JABURQ010000138.1 GCA_014762625.1 Planctomycetaceae bacterium
GATCGCAATCGTCCCTCCTCCCCAGATCACGCCCCTCCACCGCCGGCGAACCAGCATCACCAGAAGAATGAAACCGGGAAAGAGCTTCAGTAAAGTGGCGATGCCCAAGAACACTCCCGCACTCGCCTCCTTTCCGGAGCGATCGGCGTACCATCCCAGCACCAGCAACAAGAGCAGAAAACCGTTCCACTGCCCCAGATAAAATTGCATCCGCAGAGGATAACTCGTCAGAGTCAGAACGAGGATCGGAAAGACCGACCAGGCCGCGATCGGTCGGCAAAGTGTCTTCAACAGAATCGCCACCGCGATCAGAATCGAACCTAGCGAAAGCAGATTCCAGATCAATGTTCCGGTCGGATAAGAAAACAGTCCGAACGGCAACATCCAGATGACGGAAGCTGGCGGATGAGCGTTATAAGGTATCTGAATCTCGACAGTGTCGTCGAGATTCAGATACTCAACGATCGCCAGTTTGTGCGACCGATAGACGGGAACTCCCTCCATCACATTCCGAGCCGAGGCCCAGTCCTGGAAAAAGTCGTTACCGCGCCCCTCTTCAACTCGAAATTCCGACAGAAAAAGTCCGAGCTGGAAAAACGCGACGAGACAGGCGAGAGCAACCCAAATCCACGGACGCGCCCTCGGCCAGGGAGCAAACGGCCCCCAACGTTGCGGCTCATTGGAATCATGAACCGCACTATCAGATTCGTCGGTATTCATTTTTGCCCACGGGTCAGATCACGCTCAGGCATTCCGTTCGGAAATCGCTTTCCATAACTTCGGAGGCGACATCGGAAGTTCCCGCATCCGTACGCCGGTCGCGTGATAGATGGCATTGGCGATCGCCGCCGGTGGCGGACAGATCGGCGGTTCTCCCACACCCCGCACGCCGTAAGGATGATCGGGATTGGGGACCTCGACGATGATCGTTTCGATCATCGGCACGTCGAGACAGGTCGGCATACGATAGTCGAGGTAACTGGCGTTCTTCATGTTCCCTTTGTCGTCGTAGAAGTATTCTTCATTCAGCGCCCAGCCGATCCCCTGCACAGCTCCACCCTGCATCTGACCTTCGACGTAACTGGGATGAATCGCTTTACCGGCGTCCTGGACCGCCGTGTATCGCAGGATCGTCACCTTCCCCGTTTCGGGATCAACCTCGACATCCGCCAGATGTGCGGCAAAACCGTTCGTGAAACAATCGGGAGAAACAGTCGCCGAACCGACGACCGGGTCGCCCTCTTTACTCGCTTTTTCGGCGAGATCCTTGAAGGTGAGGGATTCGCCGTTGTGCGAATAAGTATCGCCGTCCACGATCACTTGTTCCGGTTCACACTCCCACAAGTCGGCGGCCCGCGCCCGCAGTTGATCCTGAATGTCGAGAGCACATTTATAAGCGGCAAGTCCCGTGGAGAACGTGACCCGCGATCCACCCGTGACGTCGGTGTAGCCGATACTGTCGGTATTGGCGACTTGCGGGATCACATCTTCCGCCGAGATGCCGAGCGTTTCGGCAAACTGCATCGCAATGGACGTTCGCGTTCCGCCGATATCGGTCGAACCTTCCACCAGATTCACCCGGCCGTCCGGATTGACGGTCGCCGTGACTGAGGATTTCAGGCCGATATTGAACCAGAAACCGCACGCCACGCCGCGTCCCTTATTGGGACCTTCGAGTGTGCTCTGATAGTGCTCGCTGTTTTTGACCGCTTCCAGCGTTTCAACGAGACCGATCCGGGGATACTTCAACCCATCCACCCGAACGGTTCCTTCTTTCGCCGCATTCTGAATGCGGAAATCGATCGGATCCATCTCCAGCTTTTCGGCAATTTCGTCGACGATCGTTTCCACCGCAAACGCGACGTGCGTCGAACCGGGAGCCCGATACGCTTGCGTTTTCGGTTTGTTCAGCAGAACGTCGTAACCGTCGACTTTCGCATGTTCCAGATCGTAACAACTGAAGACGCACATACAGCCGGGACCGATCACGCCGCCGGGGAACGCTCCCGCGTCATATGCGAGCCAGGCCTCTCCCGCGACCAGTTTTCCGTCGTTAGTCGCACCGAGTTTTACTTTCATATACGAACCGGGAGTCGGGCCGGTCCCTTCAAATACTTCGTTCCGCTGCATCGTCACTTTGACCGGACGACCGCTTTTCTTACTCAGCATGGCCGCCACCGGCTCGGTATAGACGGCGATCTTACCGCCGAATCCGCCGCCGATTTCGCACGGCGTCACGGTGACTTGCGAGACGGGAAGATCGAGCAGTTCCGCGGTTTGCTGGCGCGCGGTGAACGATCCTTGCGTCGCGGTCCAGACTTTCAAATGACCGTCTTCGTTCCACATCGCCACCGATGCATGCGGCTCGATGTAGCCCTGATGCACGGTTTCGGTCCGGAACTCGCGTTCGATGACGAGATCACACTTCGAGAAGCCGTCTTCGATGTCTCCCTTTTCGAAGCGAATGTGTTTCGCCACGTTGGTCGGTTCCTCCGACATTTTGCCCATGTCGTCGGTACGAACCCGATCCAGCAGAATCGGAGCATCCTCTTTCATCGCGTCGAGAACCCACGTCACCGCGGGAAGTTCTTCGTACTCGACTTTGATTTTCTTTAATGCTTCCTGAGCGATGTGAACCGTCTTCGCCGCGACGGCAGCCACCGCATGCCCACGATAGAGGACTTTTTCATGCGCCAGGACATTGCTGCCCAGATCGAGCAGATTCACGGCTCCTTCTCCGAGGTTAGCCACTTTGTCGTGCAGGCCGGGCATGTCGGCGGCCGTCACCACAGCCATCACGCCTTCCATCGCTTCCGCTTCGCTCGTATCGATCGATTTGATTTTCGCGTGCGGATGGGGAGAGCGCAGAATCGCACCGTGCAACATGCCGGGAAGTTTAAAGTCCGCGGTGTAGATTGCTTTCCCGGTGACTTTGTCGGCCCCGTCGTGACGGATGGGACGTTTGCCGATCACTTTGTAATCGGTAATGCCGAGGTAAGCTTCTGTTTTCGGTTTATCGGGGGTTTCGGTACTCATCAGGAAACCGACTCCTTCATCTGTTCTTGACAGTCCTGAACCGCTTTCACGATCTTATCGTATCCGGTACAGCGACAGAGGTTGTTGGCGAGATTAAATCGAATAGCGTGTTCGTCGGCGTCGGGATTCTTCTCAAGCAGCGCTTTCGCCGCCACCAGAAATCCGGGAGTGCAGATACCACATTGCAGTGCGGCGTCTTCCAGAAAACACTGTTGCAGCGGGTGCAGTTCCCCGCCCGCGGCAATCGATTCGACGGTGGTAATTTCGGCCCCCTCCGCTTCGACTCCCAGCACGAGACAACTGTTGACGGGATGACCGTTCAACATCACGGTGCAGGCGCCGCAGTTGCCGTTGTTACAGCCTTCTTTGGCACCGGTGAGATCGAGTTCGTCCCGCAGAACCTCCAGCAACGATTGCTGCGGTTTGCAGAGAAACTCCACCTCTTCTTCTCCGTTGATGGTGGCGGTCACGACCTGTTTCTTGGCCATGTTGATATTCCTTGTATTGATGAAGCTGACGGCCATCGGCGATCAGCATTCTAGCTTGATGGATTTATCCGTTTGCCCGTTCGCAGGCGATTTTCAGCGTCCGTTTGGTGAGGACTCCCGCGAGGTGAATTCGGTATTCGACCGTGCCCCGCATGTCGTCGATCGGCGACGCCACTTTCTTCGCCAGTTCACCCGCTTCCGCAAAGGTTTCCTCAGTCGCCGGTTTTCCGGCCAGAAACGCGGAAGCCTCCTCGGCAAACTGCGGAGTCGCCGCCACCGCACACACACCGATGCGAGCTTCTTCGATCGTGCTCCCGTCGTCGGACAATTTGACCCACGAACCGACTCCCGCGACGGCGATATCCATTTCATTCCGGGGAATGAATCGCAGATAAGCGGAGCCCGATTTCGCCGGTGCTGCCGGCAATGTCAGGTTCACGAGCAGTTCCCCCGGTTCGAGCACATTCCGACCTGGCGCCGTGCAGAATTCCGTCACCGGAACGTCCCGCGTCCCGTTCGGACCGGCAATATGGGCCGTGGCGTTGTGGGCGATCAGCGAGGGAATGCTGTCTGCCGCGGGGGAAGAGTTGCAAAGATTACCGCCGACCGAAGCGCGACTTTGAATCTGCCACCCCCCGATGATACGCGCGGCATCGGTGAGGGCGCCGTACGCCTTCACGATTTCCGGGTTCTCATAGAGCTGATAACAGGGAACGGACGCTCCCAGCGACAGCCCGTCCTCCGTGGAAAAGGTCAATTCGGTCAGCTCGGGAATTTTTTTGACATCGACGACGACGTCGGCGTCTTTCAGTCCTTCCCGCAATTGGACGATGATGTCGGTGCCACCGGCCAGTATCTTCGCACTGCCGTTGTGTTGTGCCAGCAACGCTACCGCCTCATCCAGAGCGGTCGGTGCGGCATAGTCGAAATCCTTCAAGGCTGTCCCTTTCAATGATGTCTGATCCCGGTTGTCCGGAACTCTCAGAGTGAAGCCTCAGTATAACGCCGAAGATTTCCGATCCCAACAGGTTTTACGGAAACAGAGAGAGTCTCCCGAAATCTCCCCGCCGGATGCCGGATTCTCTCCCGGCACCCTTTCCCCGACGTTTCTCTCACCCCTCAATTCTGAGTTCGCTGTTCGGAAAAGATTTCATTGTCTGATGGCTGAACCTCGGGGGTTTTCAAAGATGAGCTTTTTGCAAAACCCAAACTTCAAAAGTTCCAAAGTTCGAACGAAACCCGATGGTTTTGCCCGGTTTTGGGTCCGTCCGCCGCGAAATCTGAAATCGCGTCTGTCTGGGAATGGCCTGTTGTGCTGCGTTTACAGTCAATTGTGAGACCACATCAGAAGATTGGGGGATGGGGTGATCGGGAGACGGGGGATTTTGCCGGGCCAATTTCTGACCGCGAATCACTCGAATCACACGACTCCTTCCACTCAAAACTCAACACCTCAAACTTCACACTGCCCCCCACATCTGGTGTGACACGCTGTTTCATTGATAATTGTCGGATTTTCTCGTATTGAGCACTTTTCCAAGACCTCAATACGAAATACGAAAACACGAGAATCGTACTGCTATACCTGCTTCAAATTGGGTTTTCGACTTGAAGTGAGTTACCCATCAGGTATGACACCGAACGGCTCTCTGTTTATGAACAGGCGGGCGGAACCACGAGATGTTGTTGGTGGTCCGTAGTCAGTGGGGTCAGAAACTAGAAACCGGCAATCAGAAATTAGAAACTAGAAATTAGCAGTTTCGATTCATTGAAGGGTAGCACCATTTGCTCGCCAAACGGTGTGCGTCAGCACAAGAGGTCAACTGATATTGTGTGGCGAGGGCGCTTCGCAACCGCGAAAGCCCCCGTGAGAAACACTCAACATCGCTCATGCCGACAAAGGATTGTCGGCCTACTGTGGACCTCGAATGATTTCCAACAACTGACCACGAACCACTGACGACTAACAAATACCAAATTGCCAAAGATCGCGATGTCTAGATCGCCGGATTCCAAAATCGGAATTCAAAAATCCAAAATCGAATAACCCCGAACGCTAACTCTGGTACGAGTCCGAGAACAAG
>JABURQ010000153.1 GCA_014762625.1 Planctomycetaceae bacterium
GCAGGTAGTTTGTAGGTCGGGATAGCGCAGCGTATCCCGACAATTCATTCGACGTGGACCCGCACTGTCGGGTTACGACTCGCTGCGCTCGGCTAACCCGACCTACAACGACTGTTTGGGACGCGAGGAGTCGGGAAACGGAATCAGGAAACAGATCTTAATGATGTGAACTCCTTCTCTTTTTCTAGTTGCTAATTGCCAGTTTCTAGTTTCTGCTTGGCAACTGACCACGAACCACTGACGATTCACAAAATACCAACTTGCCAAAGATCGCGATGAGTGGATCACCGGATTCCAAAATCGGAATTCCAAAATCCAAAATCGAATAACCCCGAACGCTAACTCTGGTAGAAACGAAACGGCAAGGTCAATTTGTCTTTGGCGAGACGCCAGAGGCACTCGTGCGTTACACTGGTTCCAACCACTCAATTCGGCAGGAGAAATCATGAAAACGGTCCTGGCTCTCGGCGCTCACTACGACGACTGTATTTTCGGCGTACCGGGCATGTTGTTGCAGGCTGTTCGCAAGAACTATCGAGTCGTCACACTGCACATGATTGGCGACTACACGAACTGGCCACCCGCCAACGGTCGGGCCGTCGCCCAGATGACGAAGGAACTCTCGGCGGAACGCGGCGTCGAAGCGCAGTTTCTGGAGTTTGCCTCACACCGGTTTGATGCCCGGCTCGAAAATCAGATCGCGGTGGCCAAAGCCGTCGCGAAGATCAAGCCGGACATCGCCTTCGCGCTCTGGAAGGAAGACAATCACAACGACCACATGGTCGCCAGCGAACTGAGCCGCATTGCTCTCAAACACGCGGGGCGAATTCTCGGCGACGCCTCCTTTCGTCCTCCACGCGATATTTACTATTACGATAACGGTCCCCGCCACACGATCGGGTTCGAGCCGAACACCTTCGTCAATGTCACCGACGAATGGGACGAAGCGATGGAGTGGCTGGGCAAACTGAATTCCTGGGTCCAAGAAGTCGATTATGAACCCGGCAAGATCATCGGCTCGATGAACACGAAAGAAGCCATCGCCCGCTACCGGGGCGCGACTTGCGGCGTGCGTTACGCAGAAGCGTTCTGGTCGCCGAACCATCGCGCGGAAGTGATCTGGTGAGAGGATCAGCTTGTCGGTCAGTGTTTGTTATTTTTGACTCAAAACGCTCGTCCCAAAACTCCTGCCCGGAAACTCAATCGATCAGCGATTCGATCACCGCGCGATTCTGACGACTTCGCTCCTCATCCGGATCGGGGATGACTGCATGGGACTTCAGTCGCGCTAAGTAATCGGTCGGCAGACGATGTTCCCGCGCCCCGCTCACCACAAAATCGTGATACCAGTCATAAGGCAACAGCGAGTCGTCAATCGCCTCCTCGCGAGCCTGATACAGCCACGACCTCAGAATGCCCGACTCGTGAACCACCTCGACTTCGGTCTCGTCGTAGCCGATGCCGAGAAATTCACACTCATCCAGAATCGGCTTTTCCACGTCGGCGATCCGAAACACGACGCCCCAGACGCGATGATGTTCCACGCCGGTCCAGCGGGCATCGGCTTTGGCGGACCCGTCTTCGCTCCGTTTATGAAAGACAAGTTGCCGATGGGTGACGTGGCCGACCGCGATCGGCTCGGCGGACGGCACCCGGGCCTTCAACCGGGCGGTGCAGAGATTGGAGCCGTAGGCAAAAACATGAACGTGCATAGGAATAGTGTGCGGAAGAGCCGAGGAAAAGGCAAAATTTCACGGAAGATATTTTTCGTGTCTCTTCGTGTTTTCGGCACCGATTTTGTGACTCACTGTTCCCCGGGCTCGAAGTTCTCCAGATATTTAATCACCGCGGAGCAAAACAGGTCCATTCGATTCAAAATCGCGGCCTGACTCTCTGG
The DNA here is from genome assembly GCA_014762625.1 of Planctomycetaceae bacterium. Taxonomy (GTDB): domain Bacteria; phylum Planctomycetota; class Planctomycetia; order Planctomycetales; family Planctomycetaceae; genus JABURQ01. Next base: position 1,898 of record JABURQ010000153.1, read on the forward strand.
AGCATTGAAAGGGACATTGGCAATTTCAGAGCAGTTCTCTTGCTCATCCATCACCTCAGCAATCAGTGTGGCATTGGGACGATCGTACCAGCAACTCAATTGAAAATCGCCCCGCGAATACTCCAGAATCGCCGACCATTTTTCGTGCAAAATGATTCGGCGCTCAAAAGTAAAACCGGCAGCAGTGATCGCGGGCTCCAGGGCTTTCTGGATTCGCTTGAAGATCGATCCCTGGTGCTTGATGGGATTCGGATCGCCGACGTTACCCTTTCGTGCTTCTTTGTGCTTCTTCCGACAGGGACGACAGCGAACCGCCGTCGCGTACAACGAACCTTTCGCTTCTTCGTAGTACCATTTCTGTTGTTCGGCGGTCCAGATCTCGTCTGTGCCACAGTCGATACAGGTAAACGGCATGTCCTCGTAGTATGTGACAGGCCCCGAGTAAGAGTTATTGGGAACCTGTTTGGAAAGATCAGCAGGAACAGCCCCGTCCGGGATCTTCGGCTCTGGAGAGTCATTTTTCGTCGTGGCGTTTTTCTGTTTTCGACGGCGTTTGGTCATGAGATTATGGTCGTGTCCCATCGGGAAATGTGTCATAGTAGCCACCCTCGATCGCTTCCCTGGCTTCGTCGGCGGTTGAGAAGAGCCAATCCAGCACAGAGTCATACGATTGTTTCAAAGTGGCGTCATACTCGTTGAAATACCAGACCGGCGAATCGGCAGGATCATTGCAGCGAATCATCAGAAATTGTTCCGCCAGACGCCCGACGATGATCAACGCATCTGCGGGAAGTTTCACGTGCGGTTCCTCGGGAAACTCTTCGCAGTCTTCACGATACTCCCCCGTCATCTGAAGCACATACTCGTATGTGGCGGCATAATGATCGTGAGTCAGAAGCCTCCCTGACTCATGACCCATCGTTTCCAGATAGGTTCGGTAACTCTCCGGAAGAGTGATTTGATATCGCTCTTCCAGAACGGCAATCTCAGACGGAGCGCAACTTTTCAGATCGCCGGCAGAGGCAATCTCCGCAGACTCCAGATAAGCCAACAAATCGGGAAATGCGCGAGAGGTCATGGATGATTTTCAATGCGGTTTTTTTGACGACGTGATACTCAATGGCCACAAAAACACAAAAACACAAAAAACAAAAACTCCTCTTCGTGTTTTTCGTGGCTGTTTTCTGAGCGAACGAACCGTTTACACCTCCAACCCTCTGACTCCCGCAGCGGTGCTGCTGCCGAATTGGTCCGTCTCGATCCCCATGCGTTGAGCCAGTGAGACAAACATGTTCGCGAAGGGCGTATTGTTCTTCTCGTCGTGCGCCACATACGAACCATGTTTGTAGCCGCCGCCCGCGAGAACTATGGGCAGGTTGTGCCAGTCGTGGGCCGACGCGTTCCCGAGGTTCGAACCGAACAGAACCGCCGTATGGTCGAGGAGCGGTCGGTCGTGTTCTTCGAGAGCTTTCAGCTTCGTGAGGAAGGTGTTGAACTCTTCCAGCTCGGCTTCTTCAATGAGCCGCAGTTCTTCGATCTTTTCTTCATCCTTGCCGTGATGCGAGAGATTGTGCCAGTCGGTGTTCACGCCGGGGATGTTACTGGGGACGGCGTTCATCCCGCCGAGTGACAACGTCATCACGCGGGTCGAATCGGTTTGCAGCGCGAGCACCATCATGTCGTACATGAGTCGCTGTTTGGCGACGATGTCCCGTTTGTCGGCAACATCCTGCGGCGGTTCGTAATCGACCTCGGGTTTCGGTTTGAGGGTCCATTCCTGCGACTGGCCGATGCGGGTTTCGAGATCGCGGATGGCGGTGAAGTATTCGTCGAGCTTGTTGCGATCTTTGACATCGAGTTGACGGTCGAGCTTCTTCGCTTCTCCGACGACCGTATCGAGAATCGAACGTCCGCGTCGCAGTTCGTTCATCTTGGAGGCGACTTCCTCTTTGGTCCCGTCGATGAAGAGTGTCTTGAACAATCGCGCAGGCGAATTCTCCGCGGGAATGTTGATGCCGTTTGATGTCCAGGCCAGCGAGCCGCCATCATTGGCGAGACACAGATAAGGCAAGCGCGTCGCGCCGCCGAGATGCTGGGCCATCAACTGGTCGAGCGAAATCGTGTTTTTGAAACCAGCGAGTCCCGGGCGTTGAGCCGACGTGAGCCAGGTGAGACTCGACGCATGACCGTTGTTGCCGTTCTGTTCGGGGTGTGACAATCCCGAGAAGAGGGTGAAATCGTCGCGGTGATCTTTGATCTTGCTCAGGTAGGGCGTCAGCTCGTAATTCGCCCCTTCCTGTTCGGGGAACAGATACGGAGTATGAAAACCGAGCCCGCCGCAGATCGCGACGAACCGCGGGTGTGCGGTGTCCTTGATCGCGGCGGAACCGATGGTCGGTCGCATCGCGCCGAGGAGCGGGAGCGCGAGGGATGTTCCGGCCGCTTTGAGGAAGTGTCGCCGGTGCAGGGGCGTTTTTTTGATCCACATGGGATAGATCCTATCAGGAATATGGTCTACTTAGAGTGGAAGATCTCGCTCGCCACCGCAAGGTGAATCATCTCGCGTACGCCGTAATTAGACTTGGCAGCCTCGCTGACCAGCCGTTGAATCTCGGGACGGTCGCTGAAACCAAGTTCGCGACCGGTTCCAAAGGTGAGAAGTTTCTCGAACAGAGTTTTCGCCAGCAGTTCCTGCTGGCTGGCGAGATGATCGCGGAATTCGCGGTAGTCGGCGAATTCCTTGCCGTCTGGAAACTGGCCTGAGGCATCGACTTCGGGTCCGAGTCGGTAGCGGACGTTGCGACCGAGAATCTGCTTATCGACTTTTTCTCCCTCGCCGATGGAGCGATAACGTTCGCGGTAGCCGCCGATGGGGTTAAAGACTTCGAGCGCGAATCCGGGCGGGTCGATCTTCTCGTGACACGCTTTGCAACTGACGAGATTGCGGTGTTTATCCAACAACTCACGTAAGGTTGAGGCCCCGCGAATATCGGGTTCGACGCCGGGGATTCCCGGAGGCGGAGGAGGTGGTGTCTCACCGAAGATCCGTTCCATCACCCACGCCCCCCGAGCCACGGGCGAGGTATTCGTGCCGTTGGCGGTCACTTTGAGAATCGCGGCCTGCGACAGAACGCCGCCGCGGAGCGAGTCTTGGGGAAGTGAGACTTTCTGCAAGGTCGAGCCGTTGACCGGCGGGAGGTCGTACAGTTCCGCCAGTCGGCTGTTGAGCATCGCAAAGTCGGACTTCACCAGATTGGTGGCCGACAGATCGGACCGGATCAGTTCCTTGAGGAACTCTTTCGTCTCCAGCGGCATTGAGTAGCGGAGATACTGATCGAACTCGGGAAAGAGGCGACCGTCGGGAACCGTGAAATCCATTTCCCGCAAATCGAGCCAGTTGTCCGTGAGGTCGGTGATGAACCGTTCGTGTCGCGGGTCTTGCAAGAGTCGTTCGGTTTGTGCTCGTAGTATCTTCGGGTCGGAGGTCAATTTCCCCGCTGCCGCGAGTTTCAACAGTTTCTCGTCGGAAGTCGTCCGCGTCAGAAAATACGACAGCCGCGAGGCAAGCTGGTGATCGTCGAGTTGTCCCGGCGTTTCCTGCAGGTAGAGAAACCGGGGCGAGCAGAAGATGGCGATGACGGCGGTCTTCAGGGAGTCTTCAATTTCGCTGCCGTTCTGGCGTTCGTCCTCATACAATTCGAGATAAG
>JABURQ010000205.1 GCA_014762625.1 Planctomycetaceae bacterium
CCAGTCGTTCTTCCGCCGGGAGTGGTTTGTGGTGGTCGTGCATCAGAAGAATCTCCTCCGAGATCTGAACTTCCGAGGTGAAATCGACCGGATCGACGAGGCTTGGTTCGACTTCTCCCGCGAATTTGTGACGGTCGCGGACGCGCGAACGTCGTTGCTCGCGGGCAATCAGTCGAGCCATCCCGCTAATCCACGCCCCGAACTTGTCCGGATCACGCAACGATCGCAGTTTCCGAAACGCTCTCAGGAAACACTCCTGAGTCAGGTCATCGACCTCGGTCCAGGTGAAGCCGATCGAGCGGAACACGGCGCGGACGACATGCGCGTAGCGGTCGTACAGTTGGCCGTAAGACTCGCGGCAACTGCTCAGCGTGTGGGCGACGAGTTCCGCGTCGGTCGGTTCGTTCTGTTCCATGGTCACAATGCTAGTGGCCTGTGAACGCGAGTCGTCCAACGGGAATTTGCGAAATTTCGGGGGAAGGTCGTAAATTGCGCAGTCGATAGCGGAAAGAGTGGGGACTGTCCCCACAAACTCTTCAATCGGTTGGCCGCCTTCCTTCACAATGTGGTGCTGACTATCGAGTTTCACCGGGCGTTTGGGAATGGGCGTTCTGCGGGAAGTCGAACGTCAACACGAGCGGTTCCGTTCCCGTATTCTCGATTTCCACACCGCCGTTCGCCAGTGCGGCCTGCGTGATGAAGCCGATCTCGGGATAAATCTCGCCGAGTTTCATATCCTGGTGATATCGAACTTCGAGCTTTCCGACGCGACCGCTTCCGCCGTTCGTGTGGAACAGTGCGGGACTTTCCGGACAGAATTTCGTCTTACCGCCAGGCTCCACGATGAGTCGGAGAATCGAGCACTTTTGATCGCCGAGGAAATCACCGTAAACAATCCACTTCGCGTCCACTCCGTCGCCTGCGAATTCTTCGGCGGTGATGGCCGGACGCGAATTCTTGAGGACGAACTCCGGGTCCTGATTCGCTTCGAAGTCGAATTTTTCCACGAGGTATTCCCAGTCTTCGTGCTTATCCTTGGGATAGTCCTCTTCCCGGCAGGCGTAAAATGCATCCGCTGCTCCGATGCGTCCGTCGAGCGTCAGATCCTCGGCGAGGAAGTGCTCGTCCATCGTGACATGCAGCTCGTGCGTGCAAAGGTTCGTCGGCGAGTGCAGCACGCCGTTCGGCATCACGAAACCGTTATCAATGTGCATCATCGTGTGCGGCGACAGATGCCGAACCCCGTTGTATTCGGACTTTCCGAAACTCTGCATGCAGGCGAGGAACTGGTCCTTCGTCACGAACGGGTACAGTCCCATGGCCGTGGTGTGATAATGCGACGGACTGACTCCCGGGTTGTCGTAGGAATTGATGTCATAGACTTCCCACTTCGACCAGTGAAGGTGATGGGGAATCGGATTCAGATTGTCGAACTTCTTGGACACAATCGGCCAGGTCGGATCGCCGAACAGCGATTTCGAGAAGGCGGTGACCTTCTCACCCATGACCGCTTCCGGATTGGCGACGATCAAATCCTGCAGCGAGATGACTTGTCCGTCCGGAGTGAGGACGTGCGATTCACCTTCGCGAAACGGCGCTTTGTTGGTGCGCGTATCGATGACCCCCGTGACGATGGGAACGGTGCAGCCCATCCAGAGCTCATCAAGCCCGGTCCCGTTCATGTAATCCGGATAGTACGACTGCGAGTCCAGGCGAAGGCGTTTGCCGGGCGTACAAAACGTCCGGCCGGCGTAACGGTGCAGTAGTTGCAACACTCCGTCATGATTGTTCAGGCAGTCATCGAGAATCGAATCCGATCCTCCGCTGGTTCCGTCGATGACATCTTGTTGGGGGTACTCGTGCAGTTTATCCGCGAGAATTGACGTCGAAGCAGCCATGAGTGATGCACCTCATTGAATCTGGGGAAGCGTGTCGGTTCCGAAGAATGTTCTGGGAAGACAATAGGTATTTCCAAGTTGCGACAACACGACGAGGCGGGCTGAGAGCCGTACGATTCGAGGTGTCGGCAGGTTGGAAATTATACGAAAAAGAGTGGCTGGAGGGAATGGACCACGAGTCGGGCGAGATCGCCGCTTTACCCTGCGTTTAACGGGAATGCCGTGATGTATGACCGATACGAAAGGGGAGCACAGATTGACAAGTCACTCGCCTATGGGTGAACCGTTCTGAATGGCACAGCCATCCGGGCGACGACTGACCTTCAACAAATCAGCTCTTGACCACGAATCACTCGAATCAAACGAATGGATTCAAGATTTCAAACGGAGCGGTGGAGTGCTTTGCAGATCGCATGCCCACGCTGCTGCGCGACGAGAGCATGGCACCTAGCCCCCTGACGAATTGGAGAGAAATTCTGAGCCTGTTTGCAGTAGACTCCTGAGAGTCTGCCCTCAAGTGCGATCGCTCCGTCACTCCATAAACTTCTAGGTCACGAGAGAATCTCTCGAATCACGCGTCCGTGAACATCGGTCAGACGGAAATCCCGACCGGCATAGCGATAAGTCAGCTTTTCGTGATCGAAACCCAGCGTATGCAAAATCGTCGCATGCAGGTCGTGAATGCTGGTTCTGTTTTCGACCGCCTGGAATCCGAACTCATCGGTCGCTCCGTAGGTGGTGCCCCCTTTGATCCCGGCCCCCGCCATCCAGACGCTGAACCCCCAGTGGTTATGGTCGCGTCCGAGTCGTGAGTCGCCATCCCCTTTGAGTTCGACGGTCGGCGTTCGCCCAAATTCTCCCCCCCAGATGACCAGCGTGTCTTCGAACATGCCCCGTTGCTTGAGATCGGTGAGTAATGCTCCAACCGCCGGGTCAAGCTGATCGGCAAGCCGGCGGTGGTTGTCGGCGATGTTATCGTGATTGTCCCAAGGTTGACCGGCGCCGTGCCAAAGCTGGACATAACGTACGCCTCGTTCCAGTAAGCGGCGCGCCATCAACGTCTGTCGTCCGTGGACTCCAGTGCCGTACATTTCCTGAAGATGTTTCGGCTCTTCCGATAAATCGAAGGCTTCGGTGGCTCCCATCTGCATGCGGAACGCCAGTTCGTACGACTGGATTCTCGCGTCGAGTCGATCGTCGTCACGGACCGCAGCGTGACGACGGTTCCATCGCTGGAGAAGTTCCAGTTGACGACGTTGTGCGGATGTCGTGATCTGATCGTGCTGAATGTTTTCGATCAGTTTCCCGACTTCCCGGTGCTGGGAATCGATATAGGTCCCCTGATACGCTCCCGGAAGAAAACCGGCCTGCCAGTTCTCATTATCCTTGATCGGCATCCCGCCGGGACACATCGCGATAAATCCGGGCAGATTTTGATTCTCACTTCCCAGCCCGTACATAACCCACGATCCGACACTGGGGCGTGCCTGAACAGAATCTCCACAATTCATCAGCATCAATGAAGGTTCGTGATTGGGCACCTGGGCGTACATCGAACGAATGACGGCGATATCGTCGATGTGCTGGGCCGTGCGGGAAAATATTTCGCTCACGGGGATGCCGGACTCACCATAGCGACGAAATTTGAACGGAGAGGGGAAAGCCGCCCCGGTTTTACGCTCTGTGGTCAGTGTGTTTTCCAGCGTTTGACCGGCATACTTCTGCAAAGCGGGTTTGTAGTCGAAGGTGTCCACGTGCGAAGGTCCGCCGTTAAGAAAAAAGTGGATCACGCGCTTTGCTTTTGCCGGAAAATGGGGAACTTTCGTCTCTGAGACTGTGCGATCGTCACTGTTGAAGGCAAAACCGTCGTTCTGAAAGAGGGCATTCAACCCCAACGCTCCCAGGCCCATGGAAGAACGCTGGAGCATCTGGCGGCGAGACAATCCGTTCAATCGATCTGAATCATTCATAAGAACACCAACAGTTAATCAACAAACATGAACTCGTTCGTGCAGAGGAGGGCCTGAGCCAACTGCTCCCATGCATTCAACGGATTGACGAGAGACTGAGGAAAATCATCTTTGGAGTTCCAGAGAGTCTCGCCGTCAACTTCTTCCACTGTGATTTCCCACAGAAACTGATCGCTGTTGAGAACCTCATCAATATCCACGATAAAGTCGATCGTGTCCCCACGATGGACCTTCAGTTTCGGCACGTTCAGTTCACTCACCTGCTGATGATTATGGGCTTCGGCGAGAAGCCCGCCTGAGGAACTGACGACAAAGGCGCGCACTCCGTCCCCCGCCTCCGGCTCGTTGATCAGGGAGGACTGAAGACGGATGGTCAGCTCGCGCGGCGCGGTCCAGCGACGAATACAGGCATGATCGCGCGTATTTCCGGGATGGCCGCCGGCGGCCGTCAGTTGAACCCACCCCAGGGTCGAGTCCGGCCATTTCGGTCCTCCCTGCCAGGCCTGTCCGGTAAAGTGAGGCAGCGGAGTCCATCCATTCGTTTTCTGCTGTGCTGCATCGTAGGAGCCGTATCCATACTGCCAGTCAGCGGTCGTCGGCGAGACATCAGATGGCTTCGTTGTTTCGGCGAGGCTGATAAACCGTTCCGCCTCTTGGAGTTCATTCGGAGAGGGGGAGCGCTGAAGCGCGTGTTGAAACATGGCTTCGATTGCTTGGCGGGAATTGGAAGTGTGCTGACGGGCGAGAGACGCGAGACTCCTGACCCGTTCCAGCACGAGAGAGTGATTCATCAGGAACAACGATTGCTGCGGAACAGTTGTTTCACTGCGTTGCGGAATGTGGAGGTCCGGGTTCGCAAAATCGAAGATCCGCAGCGTACTCGGCAGGAACTGACGATCGATGAGACCGTAGAGAGTACGCCGCCGGGGGTACGGAGCCTCAAAAATCTTTCCCGGTTTGCCACCCATACTGGGATCGAGATCATCGGTGACCGCCAGCAGAGAGTCCCGAAATTCTTCAAACGTCAGGCGATGCGGGTTCATTCTCCAGAGCAAGCGGTTTTCAGGATCTGTCTGAAGCGCCAACCGATGACGGGTCTCCTCCTCAGGAGGTTGAGAGGACTGGCGAAACGTCTGCGAGGTCAGAATCAACTTGTGCAGATGCTTGAGACTCCAGTCGTGCGATTGAAACTCATTCGCCAACCAGTCCAGAAGTTCGGGATGAGAGGGAGGAGTGGACCGTAATCCAAAATCGCTCGGAGTCGTCACCAGTCCCTGACCGAAGTGCTGCATCCAGACCCGATTCACAATCACACGCACCGTCAGCGGGTTTTGGGGATCGACAATCTTCTCGCCGAGTTCACGCCGACCACTCCCGTGTTCAAAGGGGGCCGGTTTTCCATCGACGAATAATGAAAGAAAATGACGAGGGACATCTTCTCCATAATTGACAGGATCTCCCCGACGAAGAATTCGCGGTTCGAAGGTTGCTTGACGATCGCGAAGGATCACGGTAAACGGCACCGATTGTTCGGCCTGGATAATCCAGCGATCCACTTCTCCCTGGAGTTTCCATAACTCCCCGATCGTCCCGGAATCGAAAAAGGCTTCCGTATGAACCACAGGTAAATCGGGCACTTCGCAGGGCGCTTCGGGTCCGTACAAAACCGCCGTTAGTTCCTCCACATCGGGATCCGATAACTCAGAGAGTT